>JAKQCH010000037.1 GCA_029573825.1 Spirochaetota bacterium
AGTGTATAACGCGAAATAAAATACTCAAATGGTCATATCGATTATGAACAAAAAACAGCAGGATGGAACAAGAAACCCCATGAGACGGGAATACCTGTCCCGGATAAACAGGGTGATCGATCATATTGAAAATAATCTCGATAAAATTCTTACCCTTGAGGATCTGGCGGGAATTGCATATTTTTCGCCATATCATTTTCACCGTATATTTAGCGCTATTGTGGGGGAGTCGCTTTTCCGGTTTATTCAGAGGCTGCGGCTTGAGAAAGCGGCATCACTTCTCATTATGAACAGAGAGGCGCCTGTAACCAGGATTGCATATGATTGCGGTTTTTCAAACTCATCAGCCTTTGCGCGGGCTTTCCGTGAGTATTTCGGCGCCAGCCCGAGGCAGTGGCGTGAGAATGGCGGCAACATAAACCGCAACACCAGCACAGCGGAGAGCAAGATCTGCACAACAGATAGCAATACCTGGAAAGACTTCAGCAGCGTTGGGTTCTATATTGATGGCAACAATATCAAAACATCATGGAGGAGCGCTATGCGAACACCACAGTATACTGTTTCCGTAAAGGAAATGCCGGAAATGAATGTTGCCTATATCAGGCACATCGGTCCGTACAAGGGCGATGGGGACCTCTTTGAAGACCTTTTCAATAGAATCTGCCGGTGGGCAGGTCCAAGAGATCTTCTCAATTTCCCGGAAACAAAATTTATCGCGGTATATCATGACAATCATGATATTACAATGGAGGATAAACTCAGGATCAGTATCTGTATAACCGTGCCTCAGGGTACTGTGACAGAAGGGGAGATCGGAACGATGAAGATTCCCGGGGGCAAGTACGCAGCAGCGCGGTTTGAGCTCGCTACTGATGAATTTGAGTCGGCATGGGATGCGGTATACGGCGAATGGCTTCCCGAAAACGGGTATCAGCCTGATGACCGTCTCCCCTATGAGCTATATGTCAACGACCCGGAAGAGCATCCGGAAAGGAAGTGTATTGTCGATATTTGCGTCCCGGTGAAGCCGCTTTAAAAAACTGATGAGTTGTGACAGCACGGTCATCTTGTGTTATGGATTTTTGCAAACCCCCGTTCAAGGGGGTTTGTACTTTTCACAGCATTTGACAGTTCCTGTGCCGTAAAAATTAGCTGATCGAATCACATGTTTTGTTATTGATACTAATTTCTGAATCGATACTATGCAATATTTTCCGGGTCATGGCAGTTTTGTTATAATGGAGGTTTATAATGAAAATACCGATTTACCAGATTGACGTATTTACTGAAGTACAGTTTCGCGGCAATCCCGCCGCGGTGTGTTTTTTGGATTCATGGGTTGATGATACCAACCTGCAGAACATCGCGGCGGAGAACAACCTGGCTGAGACCGCTTTTGTGGTGTCCCGGGAGAATTTTCATGAACTCCGCTGGTTTACTCCTGAAATCGAGATAGACCTCTGTGGTCACGCGACCCTTGCCGCGGCCTGTGCCCTCCGGCAATATGCCGGGAGAGGTGAACAGGAAATGCTGTTTCATACG
>JAKQCH010000043.1 GCA_029573825.1 Spirochaetota bacterium
AATTCGTTCCTTTAATAATACGCTGATTGGTAATTATTTCAAGTATAAAAACAGCTTCCAAATAAAAAACTGCAGATACTGTTTTACTACAGTATAACAGCAGAATGGCTGACGATGTTTCCGTTTCAGCCCATTATTGAATGGTATTCCATCATTTTTATCCGGCTGCAGCAGGTGTTATGGTTTCAGAGAAAAAAAGGATATATCATCTATACCGCAGGGTCCTGTTTCCCCATTGCTCACTTACTGTGACCACATATCCCGGCGGTGCAGCGGGAATGAAAAAAGGGGACGTTGTTCTGGTTCGGCCAATCCGTTTTGCCTTAGATATACTTCTCCCGTGGAAAAAAATCGCAACCATTGCGGAAGTAACAGACATCGCTGCTTCTGAAAATGCTGAAACGATAGTGTTCAAGGGGATATCGCGGGTTAGAATCGGCACCATAAAGGGGCACAAATATGGAGAATATGCGGCAATTGGAGATGGCGGGTGCGTGAATAGTGACCATTATGTTGATTTCCTGAGAAAGAAATCGCAGGAGCTGATTTTCCTTATTAATATAGAAGAATCTGACAGGCTGATACATCTGCTGAATTATCTATCGGACCTTAATCAGCTTGCGGACTTTATAGCAAATTATTTTGTCATAAACTTCAGGCGGCGGTACGGGCTTCTTCTGGAAAAGGATCTGCGTAAAAGAGCTGAAGCGCTTATGGTGATCCTTGATGACCTCATAAATAAAATTAAGAAAAAGATACAGGAGACTAATGAAAAAACGGGTTCTTGATGAAAACGTGTATTATACGATAGCGTGGTCGCGGCTTTTTACTTTTGGAGACAAGTTTTCAGCAAGCAGAATACTGCCTGAATTGCCTGGGATCCTCGGTATATTTGAAAAGCGCCACAATGGAGACCCCAAATGTCTGTTGTTCTACGGCTGCTGGCGGGACGGGCTTCGTCTGGGACTGAAAAACTTTTTTGACCCGATTTTTTCTAAAAATAAAATTCTTGCCGCAACAATGCTGGAAACAGATCTTCTCTATAAGTACACTGTTGTTGATACGAGTCCCCTGGACATGAAGGACATCCTGTACTGGCTCATCTGTGAGTATAGCCCGGAGTATAACAGTGTCACAACATTTTTGGACTCAAAACGGCATGCGAATATTTCTGTCCGGGAGATAGAAATGAGAAAAGACCAGATTGTGGACAACATCCCTGAATTTGGTCTATAGCGTTCTATTCTGAAAGAAGTAAATTCTCCTGCCGGTACAGGTGTGAGACATTCTGTTTCAGTGCTAAAAATTCAAGGACATATTTCAGCCGTGCCGCAGCGTCAAGGGGTGATGAGCTTGCGTTTCCTGTCGCCGGAGGAAACTGCTGTATCCGTTTGACATTCAGTGTTCTTTTGTTCGCATCGGGAATGAAAATATCTTTTTTAATCAGAAGAAACGTGTCGTATATTGACTTGATTATTTCGTCACTTTGAATAAGGAATGCAAGATGAAGATTGGTGTCGGAATTGTGAATGTTCCGTGTTAAATATTTCAGTATTTTAAAAATAATATCGGGATACAGGTGTATATTGAGCATCTCAATTACCCGCTGTTCCAGTGCCGTATCGTTCATTCTCATTGTGGGATATGCGAGATTGATTATGTAGGAATATCCGGTTTTTGCCTTAAATGTGACAAATTCAACAAATTTATCCAGGGAATCCTTATTCTGTATGTCAAAGGCCTTGAAGGTACCCTCAATAATTTTCTGACCTGCTGACTCGAGGTTTTCCTCTTTCAGCAGTGATTCGATATCAAGAAGTTCACCTGCATTAAAGTCATAGAGATCAACAAGGTCTGTGTTGTGATAATCCATCATAATCCCCCGGTTCCTTTTAGAATCGCTTACTTATGCCGAGCTGCACGCTGCGATAGAATTCTTCACTGCTATTGTACCGGTAGACATTATTGACAGCAGAAAACAATGAGTGCTGATAAAATGAAAGTTCAGCAATGCCGAATATCGCCATACGAAGTTTGTCATTGTCCCTGTATCCGTCATAGAAAAGAAAAATCAGCGCAGCGTTGGTAAAAAAAGTGAAAAATCCCACATCATAGCGTTCGGTATAAAAGTGTCCGAACCCCGGAACGAAAACTGATCCAAGAACCGAAATCCACATGCTCTTTCGGGGCCGTTCCTCCTCCCGGAGAATCAGGGTTTCAAGATGCTTGATATCCTGCAGATATTTTCCGTCAGGGAATTCTTTGCGGTACAGGGATATTTTTTCCTTCGAATCCTCAAGGTCGTGCATAAGTGCAAGGGAATGGCATATATCGACCCTGGCTTCTTCCGTAAAAATTCCTTTTGGATAAAGATACAGGTACTGCTGAAATGTTCTGTATGAATAATAGGGTGAACCTGATGTCAGACGGATGAATCCGGTATAGAACAGGGACCGGTCCCCTTCCGGCGTGTCTTTGTATAACGAAAAACAGGTTTCCAGAGATTTTACCGCCATGAGGTTGTTACCGCCGTGATAATACGCTTTTCCCTGCAGCACAAGGCTTTCCGGATAATATTTTCCTTCAGGGAACATGTACTGATACCGCATGGTTTCTGTAATCGCGTTATAGTATTCCCTGTTCTCTATGTGATACCGGATTAGATTCATGATCTTTTCTTCCGATGCGGCTGCATTCACCGTGCTGACAGTTAATAGTATAATCCCGTACAGAAATTGTTTCAAGCAGTATTGTGTCACGAAAAATTTTTTCATTTGAAAACCTTTTCAATGTCAATATATGACGCGGGATCATAATTCGGGACATGGGTCGATATAATCCCTGATCTGAATGAATTGTATAGATTTCTGTTATATGCCGCCGCGGAATTGCTTGCGCCGTAAAGGTTTCCTGAATAGAGAAGCACAGTAAAAAAACCCAGGGCCATGGCGAGGGATTTTTCTCCACGGTCCATCGCGTACCATGTTGCGGCGCCGCTCATCGCCACCGCGGTAAAGCTGAGGAGCGCTTCACTGTATCTGCCGCAGTATGCCTGTCCGGCCCCGGGAAGGGCCGCAGAAAGTCCCACCGACAGGGCCGAGGATTTTGTTCCCAGTGAGCGGTACCGCGATATGTCGTTTCGCAGGCGGTTAATGGCTTCTGTGGGGGGAGAATTTTTCTCATACCTGGATATTTCATCCAGGGCATGCTGATAATTATCGTCGAGGAGCAGCAGCTCGGTTTTCCGGATAAAGAGTTCGTATTTGAATTTTTCCCCGACGGCGTCATAGGGAATATTCTGCAGTGCTGCGATCGCCTGATGCATGTTGCCGAGCTTTAAAAATGAACGGGACCGGAGCAGTGCATCCCGTACAGGGGATACATGCCCTTTTGAGTCAGATGCTGTCAACCGGTCCGCTGCACTGGCATACTGATGTCCCAGAAAATAATTCAGGGAGATGAAATAGCTGTATTCTGCTTGCAGGGAAATGTCTGAAGTATATTGCAGGAGTCTGCCGGTTTCTGCGATGCAGTCGAAGTACCTTTCCCCGGCAAAAAGGGTCCTGACGAGACGATGCTGTTTCCTGGTAAAATCAGCAGCACTGTCCGATTTTATTTCGGCAGCAAAAGTGTATGAGAAAGCTATAAATATGTAAAATATAATTAGTATGTATTTCATATCGATAGTAAAGGAACCGCTGTTTCTTTCAGAATTGAACAATGATTGTAAAATAATCAAGAAATTATTAAATTATTGAAAGAAATAGTAAACTGAATTATTTTCAACAAAAAAAGCCCAAACGGGCTTTTTTTGTTGACATTTATGCCGCTCTGTTGTATTATATTTCTAACAATTCAAGTATTGGGGATCTGAAAAATTCTTTACAATATGCATTCTAAATAGTATATTTTATGGAATTTGACGGGTCTTCAATAAGAAATATGAATACCTGAATATCAGGAAAATTTTTAAAAGGAGATATTTATGAACTCACTGAAAATAATAATGATTTCTGTTTTCATAGTATTCATCGGTCTCGGCTGCAGCGGCGGTGGCGGCAGCGCAGGTGAAGGTGGACCAGGTGAAACACCGGCTGGTATTGCTGTAAGCGATCAGCCTGCAACAGATAACAGCACTGACATCGCCACTGATGTTGATAACCAGCAGACAGATGGAACAGCTTCAACCGGAGATCAGGGAACTGTGTCGACGGGAAGCAGCACCGGCAGCGATCAGGGAACCGGGTCCACAGGAAGCGGCACTGGCAGTGATCAGGGAACCGGGTCCACAGGAAGCAGTGCTGGCAGTGATCAGGGAACCGGATCGACGGGAAGTGGTGCCGGCAGTGATCAGGGAACTGCATCGACAGGAAGCGGTGCCGGCAGCGATCAGGGAACCGGATCAACTGGCTCAGGCGCCGGTGACCAGACAGGTGATTCCGGCCAGGAATCTTCTGATGACGGACAGGGAGCATCATGTCCTGACAGGACTATCGCCCTTGATGCATCCGATGGCAGATGGTATGAATCTTCCGAGCAGAAAGGCAAAGGCAAGGGAGAGGCGAAAGGGCAGCAGGGAATCTACACAAACTGGGCCAATGAGAACCTCTACCTGAATGTGCGGAATAACTGCAAGGCGGGATGGTTCAAACTTTCCGTACAGGCGGGAAATCACGGGTCTCTCAGCCTTCCTGATTTCTATACCAATTTTAATCTTACCGTGCGGAACGAGAATACCAGCAGGTATCTTGGCGGTATGCTGATAAAAGCGCAGGACAACGGCTGGCAATGGGGAGATATGCTGGTATATCTCGAGAAGGGAGATACCAGGCTCAATCTTCTCTGGACCAATGACGCCTATAAAGAGAATGTGTATGATGCAAACATTGAGATCAAGCAGGTGAAGCTGCAGTACCAGTCAAACCGCGCTCCGCGGGAAACACTTGAGCGTCTTGCATCGCAGTACACATT
>JAKQCH010000044.1 GCA_029573825.1 Spirochaetota bacterium
ATGCTAACAAATCATTCAGCGTCCGGAACACAGTGCCAAGCTTGCTTTTATATTTACAACTCCGGCATAACCGGCTGCAAATAAACAAATCCGTGCCATAATGCAGAAACGGGGAACCGAAGACTCTGACAACGTATTATATCTGTGAAACATGTCAACAATAATATTTACTTTAAACTACCATTTATTACAAATAATTACTTAAATACGCCTTTTGTCACACCGAATTCCAAAAAAGCCCCCTGTCAAGCAATGAACAGGGGGCTCATATAATTATAATAATTTTAATCTGTTGCTGATCAGAGAGGGGAACAGGTATTCCCCATTGAAGCAATAAGTGCAACCTGGGCGCTGAGATTTGTCATATAGGCATTCCTTTCCTGATAGATACCGCCCTTTTCATCATATTCAGCGAGGGCCATTTTTTCCACTGCCGCATCAATGTCCCCGCTGCAGTCATTAAGGAACGATTCTATCTGTTTCCGGTATAGTTCAGTTTCATGGTACGACTGCTCTAAAAAAGAAGCGGCATCATCCCCCGTCAGGACCCAGGCGTGAGCCATGCCGATCATTCTCGGCTTTAACGACGCCGCGCGTTCAATGCTTTGTATATAATCTCCGTAGGACGAAAGAAACTCCACCTGGATACCTTCACAGTGTTCGCCCCGCGGTATCCCCGCAGCTTCACCGGGGAAAAGCGCCCCGATCTCCGGCACAAAGAAAGAAATCGAGTCTTTCGTGTGACCCGGGGTATGATACACTTCACAGGTCAGCCCGCCGAGATCAAAACTGTCTCCGTCCTTTAGTCTGTGGTCCAGCAGGAGGGGCGAAAGATGAACATCCTCATCTCCTACAATTTCCTGAAACATTTCACGCTGCACTTCGCTCAGCGTATCCATAAATTTCAGCACCTTCTCCTTTGCAAGAAGCTCTTCAATTTTTTCGTGACCGCCGATCTCCAGGGCCGGCAGCATTCTCGACAGATATGGCGCTGCGCCGAGATGATCGTAGTGCGAGTGGGTAAGAAAGAGCATATCCAGACGCCCGGGATCGCCCAGTATCGTTTCAAGGGTCCTCATATACAGCGGCCCGTAGAGATTGATCCCCGCATCGATCATACATGAGCGCTCCTTCCCGCGGATTACATATCCTGGATACGCCATGTCCCCCGCTATCGATACTGCGTTCTCAAAACTCCCCTCGGCTTTATAAATCATTTTTCCTCCATAATCTTCGTTGCCGCTTTTACGCCCTCAACGGCATCTTTCCCGTACAATGCGCCAATAGCCTCCGCGTATTCACGGTTCACCACAGCCCCACCGACAACCAACCTGACCGGCAGGGACTGTTCCTTTATCATTTCACTGATAATCTTCATCTCGTTCATTGTGGTGGTGAGGAGGGAGCTGAGGCAGAGAATGTCAGGACCATACTTCTTTACCGCGGCAATTACATCTTCAGAGGGAACATCTTTCCCGAGATCAACCACCTCGAACCCGTGATTTTCAAGCATCATCGCCACAATATTCTTCCCGATATCATGCACATCACCGCGCACTGTACAGATCACCGCCCTGCCTTTCTTCTGCACGCCGTCCTTCGCGAGGAGCGGCTTCAATCTGGCAAATCCGGCCTTCATTGCTTCCGCGGAGGCAATCATCTGGGGAAGAAAGTATATACCTGCACTGTAATAGTCTCCCACTTTCTCAAGCGCTTTTATCAACCCCGAATTCATAATATCTTCCGGAGAGAACGCTTCCAGGGCGGACTCCACCGCGGGAACGATTTCATCGGAGTTCCCCTCTACCACCAGGCGGTAAATCTTTTCCAGCGGGTCACCGGTCTCCGGAACCACTCCCGCTGCGGGCGCTGCCGCCCCCTGTGCGTCACCGCCGAGACGGGCGATGTAGCGCACCGCATTGTGATCCTTGCCGGTAAGAAAATCAGCTCCCAGCTGTTCCTCCTCGGAAAAAGGAAGACCTGTCCGAACTGCGGAAGGGTTCACAATTGCCGCCGTGAGCCCCCGCTCCGAGGCCATCGCGAGAAAGGCATTGTTAATATATTTACGCTGCGGAAGTCCGAAAGAAATATTGCTGAGGCCGATACTTGTTTTCATGTCCCGTTTTGCGAAGTGCGCTATTACCTTCAACGTTTCCACCGCACTCCCCGGTTCCGCGCTTTCAGTAAGGATCAGGGGGTCGATAAAAATTCTCGATGCATCAATTCCCTCCGACACGAGGTACGAAATGAGGGATTCACCGATAGCGATACGTCTTTCCGCATCACGGTGAATGCCGGTATCATCCATGCACAATGCAACAACAAAGGAACCGTACTTTTTCAGAAGGGGCAGGACCGTTTCAATGCTTTTCTTTTTTCCATTTATTGAATTCACCAGGGGCACGCCGGGATACATCAGGAGGGCCGCATCAAGAACATCCCTGTTGTCGGAGTCAATAGCGAGAGGCGCCTGGACCGTGCCCGATAATATTCCGATTGCGCGCCGCATCGCAGCTACCTCGTCAATGCCGGGAACGCCAACATTGATATCGAGAATGTGCGCCCCCTCCTCCAGCTGCTTCCGCGATTCCTCGCGCAGAAAATTGTTCTGACCCTCCTTGAGCTCGGCTGCAAATTTTTTTCTCGCAGTAGGATTAAGACGCTCGCCGATTTTCAGAACATCCTCCCGCCCGTCAACGTCGAGAGCGCCGTACCTGCCTGTCATGTAATGGAAACGGCGTGAATACTCATGCCTCGTGCCGTGGTGCCCGTCAAGACGCTTCCGCAGGGCCGCGATATGCGCCGGTGTCGTACCACAGCACCCCCCAACGACAGATATTCCCAGGTCAACAATCCGCATTGACCTGTCTGCAAAATCCTCCGGCCCCACATTGTACGACGTCACGCCATTGATCACTTCCGGTATGCCGGCATTTGCCCATACTGAAAACGGAATCCCAACTCCCCTCAGGGTGTCAATTTCCCGGGCATACAGTTCCCCGAGGCCCTCGGGCCCCATGCTGCAGTTCGCCCCCACCACAGACGCCCCGCACTGCGCAAGTGTCGCAAAGGCCGGGAGCATCCCCGTTCCGGAGACAGTTTTCCCGTTTCCCTCGAAACTCATGCTGCATATAACCGGCAGGGAGGTGCATTCCCTCGCTGCAATCAGGGCAAGACGCGCCTCCTGGATGTCAATCATTGTCTCGATGAGAATGATATCGGCCCCGCCCATGGCCAGGCTTTTCGCCTGAAGACAGAATCCATTATATATATCTTCCGCTTTTACCGGACCCATGGGCTCAATGAGCAGGCCCGTCGAACCGATCGCACCGGCAACAAGAACATCGCGGCCTTCCGCTGCGCTCCTTGCGATTCGTGCCGCTTCGCAGTTTATCTGCTCGCTGCGCTCCCTCAGGCCGTATTCAGCGAGTTTCAGGGGATTGCCGCCGAAAGAATTCGTTTCAATGATATCCGCTCCTGCAGCAACATAGGAACGATGTATGTCCCTGATTATTTCCGGACGCTCAAGATTTAAAAGCTCAAAAGACCCAGAATATTCCGGAATCAACTCAAAGAGCATCGTTCCCATTGCACCGTCAAGGAGGAGAGTTTCTCCTCTGTGCAGCCTTTTCAAAAAATCCATTGATACATCCTTAATAAAATATTAATCTGCCATATAATGAACAATCAGAACATAATCATTCCATTGTAATACTATCATAGAACAGGTGAATAACTAATTTATCCGGCTATCAGAATACTACGAGACTGTATCGGTATAAACACTGCGGAAATTCAATTTATCTATCAATTAATAAACCATCCTTTCAATTCAAACAATTTATTTCGAGATAATTTCATGAATAAGAGTGATATCAATAATTTTTTATTATTTTTATTGAAATAATTTTTTTCCTTGATAAATTTTACTTACAATTTTTAAATGTACCGCCTTAAAAATTCATAAAATGTAGATTCTACATTAACACCGGGGGGTGATAATACGATAGGGACTGCCTATTAAGATTACACCAATTAACTATTATTTTTGACATTATACTCATTTATTTTTCCTGTGGCAATTCATTATGTGAATTATCAGGAATGTATATTTATACAGTTTGAGATAATCCCATTCCCCTTTTGCGGGTTTGGATTTGTTTTTGTTTGACCCCGGAGGAAAGTTTACAACTCAGTCCGGATGGGATGCTCAAATCCCTTATTTTCAGATCCTCTAAAAAAGGGTTCCAACGGCACACGTTTGTGTGTTTTATTTTGATAGAAGAGAGGTAATTGCCATGGAGAGTCTGGGTAAACACATTATCGCTGAGCTCTTCCAATGTGATGAGTTCATTTTGAATGATCCCGTTAAGATCGAGGAGGTAATGATGGCTGCAGCCCAACTTTCTAAGGCCACGATTATAAAACCTTTCTTTCATCAATTCTCCCCCTATGGTATCAGCGGAGTAATTGTAATTGCGGAATCACACTTCACCATTCACACATGGCCGGAATATGGATATGCTGCTGTTGATGTTTTCACATGCGGTGACCTGGACACTCAAATCGGGCTCGAGCATATTAAGCAGGAGCTCCGGTCGGAGAAATGCTCAATTTTCCAGCTCCAACGGGGAATATTGCCGGATAATATTTCTAACAACGATAATTTAATAGTTAAGGAGGTGGAGAATGCAAGCTATGTTGACTAAAGCAGAAACCACTCAAACAGTTCCATCATTGGACAAGTACAATGAACTCGGTGCATGGGGACTCTATTGCAGTGTTGACGTTCACAACTGCGATTCCGATATCATCCGTGACGGAGAGATGATTCGGCAGTATGTTATACAGCTCTGTGATCTCATCGAAATGAAACGTTTCGGCGAAACCCAGGTTGTACATTTCGGCGAGGATGAAAAGGTCGCCGGTTATTCAATGGTTCAGCTTATTGAAACGTCCCTTATATCTGGACATTTCGCGAATCTGACCAACACTGCGTATATAGATGTATTCAGCTGCAAGTATTACGATCCTGAGGTCGTTGCACACTTTACGCTGAGTTACTTCAAAGGAACTGACTTTAACATTAACATTTCATTAAGAAAATAAATACGCCTATACATCACAGCCCCGGTTCCCCTCTGTGGGGACCGGGGCTGTATTATTTTACAGGAGAAGCACAATGCCCGTTCCCTCACAGTTATGGTTTGAAGAAAAATTTGAAATCAACAAAGGCCGTACTCTGAAGATTGAAATCCAGGGCCTCATTGAACAATACGACTCGGAATTTCAAAGAATTGAAATATATCAAACAAAACCTTTTGGGAAAATGCTGGTATTAGACGGCGTTATCATGACAACAGACTCGGATGAATTTTCCTATCATGAAATGATTGCTCACGTACCTCTGTGCACCCATCAAAACCCTGAAACCGTCTGTGTTATCGGGGGCGGAGACGGCGGCACAATACGGGAAGTACTGAAACACCCCTCTGTTAGGAATGTCGATATATGTGAAATTGACGGCGATGTTATACGGTTATCCGAAAAGCACCTTCCAGCATTAGCATCTTCGTTTTCCGACAGCCGTGTCACAGTATATACGGAAGATGGTGCAGATTTTTTGAGAAACCATAAAAACAAGTACGACATCATCATCGTTGATTCCTCCGACCCCATTGGTCCCGCGGAAGTGCTCTTTTCCGAAGAATTTTACCGCACCATGAAAGAATCATTACATGATACTGGTATTGCCGTTACACAATCGGAATCATTTTTTTATCATTTGGATATTATTGAGCGCCTTAATGGTTATGCCCGCCGGCATTTTCCTGTGGTTTCATATTATTCAACAATCGTTCCCACGTATCCCAGCGGAATTATCGGGTTCACATTCTGTTCCATGAAATACCACCCGATACAAAATCTCGATGAGACCCGGACTGCATCCTTTGCCGATTCATTGAAATATTACAACCCTGCCATCCACAAAGGGGCATTTCAGCTTCCTTCTTTTGTACAAAAAAGGCTGAAACTCGCATAGCGTGTTCAGCCTTATCTTTCCCGAACTGTTATTGTCATTCAGTTCATCACGATATATTCGGCTATTCCCGGGGCTCCATTATCCTCCAGAATAATTCAAAAAAGTCAGATATTTTATCCGCGAGGTTCCACTTCATCCCATGGTAATACCACACATGGACATGCCTGTTGCAGAACATAAAATACAGATTGTTCAGGGTCCGCACATCCATGTCAGGATAAATGCCGTTGTTTTTTTTCACTTTTTCCAGAATATCACCAAGGACCTCACGGATATCGTCTCTGCGGTAGGCGTTCTTCTGCATCCAGTTACGCGTCGGCACTGTTATGAAACCTGTAATCGCAACTCCACGATTTCTGTCATAGAAATCCATGGTCACCCAGAAAAGCTTCCTGAAAATCTCTTTCGGGTTTTCTATCCCCTGGATATGCATCCTTATAAGATCATTCAACTCGCTGAGATATTCATCAATTACGGTAAAAACAAGGTCCTGTTTTGATGTAAAATACTTGTAAATAGTACCGACACTGATACCGCTTTCTTTCGCGATCTCCCTGATATTCACCTGATGAAAATCCTTCTCTGAAAAAAGTTCCAGGACTTTCAGGTAAAGCTTTAGTTTTATTTTTTCCGGTATTTCGTTGCTGCTCATGAGGTCACACACATTATTACAATAATCCAGTTCATTTTTAGTATTCAATATCACCCGATACTGCGCCGGACTTCCCAAAACATTATGCATAATCCTGTACAGCCACTTCCCCCCGGAGCGCCATCAGGCCGTTCATCGCCAGAGCGCTCATCTCGTCCTCTCCCGGATACACAAACACTGTGGAGAGTTTTTCAATCCGCGACTTCAATTTATCAACCACCATCGCACTATTGGCAATACCTCCGGTAACCAGAACTGCATCAACATCACCATGCAAAACAGTAAACATCGCACCTATCTCCTTCGCAACCTGATAAATCATCGCGTCATATACCAGTTCAGCGTCACGGTCTCCCGTTGAAATTCTTTCTTCAACTTCACGCGCGCTGTTTGTGCCGAGATAGGCGATGATTCCTCCACGACCCACTATCATTTTCCGAATTTCCTCCTGCGTCATTTCGCCGCTGAAGCAGAGTTTCACCATATCACCCACCGGGAGCCCTCCGCTTCGTTCCGGCGAGAAGGGCCCGTCACCGTCAAGAACATTGTTCACGTCGACAATAAGGCCCTTCCGGTGGGCTCCCACTGAAATCCCTCCCCCGAGATGCGCGACAATGAGATTCATCTCCTCATACGGCACTCCCACCGCTTTCGAATGTTTCCGTGCAATCGCTTTCTGATTGAGGGCGTGGAGAATCGATTTTCGGCGCAGCCGCGGATGTCCTGTCAACTTTGCGATCTCGTCCATTTCATCAACAACAGGAGGATCGGCGATAAACGCCCGTGCGCCGGGGATGGTTCGCACTATATCATCCGCTATAAGGGCTGCGAGATTTGCTGGGTGTTTGGAGTCAAGCCATCCTTTGTTAAGGTCTTTCTTCATCGCATCTGTCACCGCGTAGACCCCCGATGGTATGGGCCGTAATAAACCTCCCCGCCCGACAATTGCCTGTAACCCGGAAATTTCTATATTCGCCTTCGAAAGCTCATCGAGAATCACCTTCTTCCGGTATTCATACTGTCCCTCAAATCCTGAAATTTGTGAAAGCTCATCAATACCATGGCTCAGATTGGCGGTAAAAATACATTCCTCACCGCAGAACACTGCAATTTTTGTCGATGTTGATCCCGGATTTATCGCTAATATTTTTTCCTTCATTATTTTCTTCGATCTCCTTTATCAATTATTCATTTCCATTGCATCCATTATCCCATATCGACACTTGCCGCGAGGGATATGCTGTTTAGTTTCACTACCTCGGAATCGGCGCGTGATGTCAATATAACAGGGACAGAGGCCCCCACAATGATAGCCGCGGGAGATGCCTTCGCGAGGTACACAAATGACTTGTACAGGACATTCGCTGTTTCGATATTCGGAGCAAGGAGGATATCCGCGTCCCCTGCAACTTCACTTTCAATCCCCTTGAACCGGGCGCTTTCCGCCGATATCGCATTATCAAAAGATAGCGGCCCGTCAACGATGCAGTGTTTCAGCTGTCCACGCTGGGCCATTTTCGACAGCAGTGCCCCGTCTATGGTGGCAGTCATGCTTTCATTTACGAATTCCAGCGCGCCCAGTACCGCGACCTTCGGCATTTCAATACCGAGCCGGTTCATGAAAAACACACCGTTTCTCAATATCGACACCTTCGTTTTAAGGTCAGGGGCGATATTCAAACCTCCATCGGTGAGGGCAAAAATTTTATG
>JAKQCH010000046.1 GCA_029573825.1 Spirochaetota bacterium
AGATTTTTCACAAAATCAAAAATGTAATGGCAGTCACGCATCATCCCGGTGACCGTCGGCGACCCGGTTGATCTTCCGTACCCCCTGTAATCCACCGGAATGAAGTTCACCCCGAGCCGCACATACAGCGGGGCGAGGTCCGCGTAATCCGCGACAATCTCCCCGTTTCCATGAAAGAAAAGAATCGAAGGCGCATTGGGTGCCGCGTTATAAAAACGCCCTCCGATAGTTTCGCCGCCTTCTACCGGTATGCCAAGTTCCTCAAAGGAACCAGCTTCCCCGTCCCATCCTTCCTCCTTCCGGGGATAGAATAGAAATGTCAGGATTTCCTTACGGTCAAAGGCAGAATAATCGATGGATGACATGTCTTTCATGAGGGCCTCTTCTATAGCAAACTGGCGTGAAAACATATTCCCCACGCATATTTTTCAGATTATATCAAAAACCAAATTTGGTCAAGAACATATCACATACAATCCCGCCCCTCCCCCACCCCACCTGCCAAACACGAGGCATGACCCAGTCATACATTCCCCGACAATTCCAGCATCATTTTGCCTGTAAATTACATTTATTAACTTGATTTATTTTGATGATCCAATAATTCTGACAAAAAGGGAGCGTATAATGCCGGAGAAAAAACTGATATTCATTATTGATGATGATCCTGACATACGGGACCTCGTGAGAGCGGTCCTGGAGTCGGCGGGGTTTGCGACGAAAACCGCTGCAAACGGCAGTGAGGGTATTGCCCTGTTCGAAGGGGAAAACCCGGATCTCGTGCTGTGCGACATGATGATGGAACAGATCGATTCCGGCGCCAGGGTCGTTCAGGAAATCAGGACAAAGAACACACGGGTCCCGGTGTTCCTGCTCAGCAGTATCGGCGATGCCACGGCGCGGTATATGGACGTGAAGGGCCTCGGTTTTTCCGGGGTGATACAGAAACCTGTACTTCCCGAGAAGCTTATCGAAACAATAAAAAAATCCCTGGGACTCTGATCCTTTTTTACTCCGCAGATAATGAACGGCACCCCGGAATTCAGTGCCGCTGCACACCGTCATAAAGATGCTTCACATGAATGACGCAATCCTTCAATTCCGCTTTTCCGAAAAATATATCCTCCGCAAGAGCGAAACAGTTCGGGGCCCCGCACGCAGCGCAGTCCAGACCCGGCAGCCTGTTGCGGATTTCCTGAATCTTCCGTATCTTTTCCAGGGCCTTCGCGATATTGCCGTCAAGCTGCATCACCTGTTTCGGCTGCAGGGGTTTTATCGCAAACCCCGGATTGCCTGACCTTCTAAGCAGGTCTTCGGTATCGAACCCCGGACCACACTCTTTCCTCACAAGGTTCCGAACTTTTCCCCCGGCAATGCAGGGGTTCTCAACATTCAGGGAATCTCCCACCTGCCCGTTTATGCCGCAATGGAGGACAATATAATCATACCCCTCAAGCTGCTGGTTTTCAATCCTGGAAAGCACGTCCAGGACATTTCCCACCCCCGTCACCGCAAGGGTCTTCAGTCCCTTTTCCCCGGCCTTCTCCGCCTCCAGGTCAGCGAGGGCCAGGGAGAGCCCCGCGGGATAGAGGTCAACTTCACGCCGGTCGGCAAGAAGGTCTTCCGTCCGCCCCCGCACCGCCCTGTAAATTTCGCGGAACGATATCGCCCCGTCCCTGAGATTGGGATACAGCCCGTCGGGACGCCGCACTTCCGAAATCTGCGATGCGCAGGAGGCAATCAGGAAGACACCCACATCCTCCGGAGGACAGCCCTTCTCCCTGCAGACAAGGTCACGGTAATGTCCGCCGATTATGTTAAGCGGATGGTCGATATTGGCAATATTCCGCAGAAGAGAGGGAAACCGCGCCTGCATAAGACGCAGCACCGCGGGATTCCCTGATATCACAGGACGGATGTCAGGGTTATTCTGCACATAATCCACGATCAGCGATGTCTTCAGGTCCGCGAGCATCGCCTCTTCCGCGATATAATCAAACCCGATCTGATAGAGCGCTTTTTTTGACGCGGCATAATCTATCGCCTCAGGAAACTGCACAGGATACGACGCAGGGATTACCGCGACGGTGTAGGGATATCCATAGATTACGGAAACCGACGTCGTGTTTTCATGGATCGCATCTTCCGTACATGCTTCAATGCACCGGCCGCAGTTTATGCAGCGGTCTTCATTCAGCTGCACCACATTATTCCTTACCCGCAACGCCTCCGTCGGACATATCCGCACACACCGCATACATCCCGTACAATGCTCACGTTCTATGGTTATCGACAGAGTTTCAGTATTCAACGCTTTTATGTCCATTATAAATATCCGCTTACGCAACGAAGCACGACACATTTTCCCGAAGCGTATTCACAAAATACTAAACAAAAAAGCGCATCGGGGATATACACGCATTCATGAACATAATGTAACGCACAATTGGAATTTTTTCAATTTATGATGCTTTTTTTCATGAAATGGGACGCCGGAATCCCTAAAAAAACCAAAATTGAAGATTTCACTCTTTCCAGGAATTTTTATTTGACATAAACTCCGCAGTAAATACATTTGCTCCCGGAGGGTTGTCTGAGTGGTCGATAGAGGCGGTCTTGAAAACCGTTGGGTCACAAGCCCCGGGGGTTCGAATCCCTCACCCTCCGCAGTTTCACGGAGAGATGCCCGAGAGGCCGAAGGGGACGGTTTGCTAAACCGTTGTACCGTATGGTACCGTGGGTTCGAATCCCACTTTCTCCGAATAAGGACACTACATGAATCCAGTTTCCATCATAAAAGAAAAAACCATTGTCACGAAAGAGAAGATTCAACTCGTGGTAATGGAGAATTACCGGATCGCCGTACAGAAAGTCCGGGAAGCGTGGACCGAGGCGATGAAGGACGAAAATTCCCATTACCTCGCCGCCGCAGGCTATGTCCCTTTTATCGGGTGGCTGGTTCCGGTATATTTGAAAGAAGATGATGCTTTTTGTCAGGAACACGGGAAAACTGCCTTTTACATGGCGCTGATTGTTCTTGTTGCAGTCACTACTCTGATGCTTGTTAACCTTTTTACAACCAGAGACTACCGGGTAATTCGTCTGATTATTGTTATTTCTATATATCTCATTTATTTGGCCTACTTTCTCTTCATATCGTATGGGATGTATACATCGCTGCACAGGAAGAATTTCGAAATACCGGATACTATTGCGGCGTGGAACAAACTGCGCACCATCATTGAATTATAATAATGCGTCTGTAGCTCAGCTGGATAGAGTAGCGGACTACGAATCCGTTGGTCGGGGGTTCGAATCCCTCCAGACGCGCATAAAAAAGCCCTGAATGATTCAGGGCTTTTTTTGTATGGATGAAGGGGGCGGACAGAGAAATTCTTTTCCGGAAAAAGGAGTCTTGCCTTCAGGAGTGCATGAACAGCTGATGATAAGTCGACTATCTGAGGGGCTTCAACTTGCGACTCTGAAAAACTGCCCTGATGGTTCAAAATCCTTCACATCACCACTCTTTAGTTTTAATCTTATTTCGTCGAATTTCTTAATTATTTCAGGTGAATATAATCTCTCTCCGCAGTGAAGACATACTTCAGTTTTTACCATTATTGATGCTGTGTTTTCCCCACCCCGCAGCAACTTTTCAACCTCTTTTTCAATAATTTCGCCGTTACAAACAGGACATGTTTTAAAAGGAATCATTATCGCCTCCTGATTTTATTATCGATCCATCTTTCAGGATCAGGCCTGTACACCGTTATTATTACCGCCCACATATTTTCATTATTAAAACCTATTACGCAATGAACAGGTTTATTGTTTTCATAATATCCCAGCACAAGACAGCTTGGAAAGGGACGGTCATCAGGATAATCCTCAATGACCTCTCCATTACAAATTGACTCCAGTATATTATCAAAATTGAGATCATCAGAGTATGCTTCTTCAACTGCATGATCTGTAATTCTGTATCTGGCACTCCTGAAAGCTTTGATTAGATCATCAAATTTCAAACAGCATCTCCGATAATTAACACTATATAGTATATACAGATTATTTACTACTTTGTCAAATTGTCAACAGTGAAATGCTGACAATCCTCTTGAAGGTAATATCACGTTACCGGCCACTTTTCACAGGAAAAAATATGTACCATATACATCCCGACCGGCAGGTCGCCTTTGCGGTGTGGTTGAAATTAAAAAGGGCTGAAAAGGGCCTTTCACAGAAAAAGGCTGCCGAGCTTATGGGCATCAACTTTCAAAGCTACCAGAAATTTGAAAATCCCAAAACAGCAAATCCTACATTGAAAACGATTGAGAGAATTGAGAAGGTTATGGGGGAAGCTTTATTGACGATTTGACCCTGCTTGGTGCAATATTCACTGTTTATCAACTCAAAGCCCAACGCGTCCGCTCCTTTCATTTATCACCTTCAGGTATTTCCGTTTCATCCCTTCCGAGAGAAAACTTGCGGCAATCATTTTCTCCCAGCCTTTTCTTGAATCGCTCATAGCGGCAAGCTGCTGCGAGATTATCGTATCGTTAAGCTGCAGCCTGTCCCTTCCAAAATAATCTATCAGCAGTTCCTTCGTGAGGTTGTTTTTCTTTCCTCCAACCGGTAGGGCAATTTCTTCTTTCGGATCAGATAAGGCAATTGTGGTATTCAGTAGATCATACGCCGGAGAGAGCGCAACTTTATCATCCCGTACAATAACAGAAAAATTTTTCAGATGCATGTCTTCATTGCCGGTGAGAAAGTTAAACAATGTCCGGCGGAATAATTTTACTTTTTCGATAGCCGGGAACGTGCAGAAACGGTCGATGATAATCACGAGTTTTTCCATGCTGTAATCATACTTTGTTTCCCTGCTCATTCCCGCGAGCTGGGCAAAATCCTCGACAGCGACTTTTTTATTTTTCCCGTACCGGTCAAATCTTTTAATGAAATATGTAAACCGACCGTCAGAAGAATATATCATGCCATTCAGAGGGACCTCGATACCAGCCAGCCCTGCGAGTTTCATGGTCAATGATTCATTTTCTGGAAGTTCAGGAAACATTACGTTCTGCGGTTTCAATATAAATTCACCACCGCGGTCAACAACCGCAAAGACCTCCCCTCTGACATCAAGTTTCGCGCTGAGTTTCGGCTGCACTCCCTGGATAGACATTTTATCGGCCCGCATCGCGGCCTCACGCAGCTGCTCCTCCTGTGTGTAGGGAAGATCATGGAGTTGCATCAGGTTTTTCGAAAGGCTGTGCAGACCTTTAATGGAATACCTGCCATCACCGCATGGATGGTATGTTATCGGGCAGATATTCATTCGCCTCCCTCAACGGTTACCGATCCCACAAGGTCCTTTCCGGTCAACAAAAGAATCGAGAAGTTATCATTTCGGTCTATCTTTGCCTTACGAAGCAGGGCCTCAAGCTGCACCCCCTCAGGAAGCAGTCCGTCGAAGAACGCCGGGAAGCTGTTATACTCATACTCCTTCTGCTCAACAGGGAGTGTTAACGATACCGGGGGACCGGAATACTCATCACAATACCTGAAACGGTATTGTTTTCCTTTTTCTTCTTCGAAGAAGTCCCCGGCATAAATCCCGAAATTGTAAACTTTAGCGCTCCTCATTGTACCGCTCCATCTGTTTCATAAGGGGGCTTTTCAGTTCAACTGTAATGTTAAGCACAGCAAGCACCTTCAGTAGAGAATTCATCTGGACAGTTGCCTTTCCCTTTTCAATATCAAACACCACTGTTTTCCCTACTCCTGCTAAATCCGCCAACTGTTTCTGTGTCAGTCCGCTTTTCTTGCGGTGGGAAAAAACTATCTTACCTAATTCTTCCGGTATCATTTTTACCGCCCTGGCAGTAATTATCTCTGTTTTCAACAAGATATCACTGAAGTGTGCTTAAAGTCAATACATTTTACTGCCATAACAGTAAATATTGGCAAATTTGACAAATATCGTGGATAAATCCATCATTTTAAATATTTTTACTGCTAAAGCGGTAATTTTCAGAAATTATCGATATTGCTTAAATACTATTTTTTCATTGCTTTCTTGAACCGGAGTGCATACATATCGGATATTCACAGAATGAAAAAAAATACTAACTGCGGAATGAAGCTAATGGCAGACATCACCATAGAAGAGACAAACACCGCATTCATGCAGGCAGCCCTTGAAGAGGCAGCCGCCGCCGCGTCAGAAGGGGAAATTCCCGTGGGGGCCGTTATTGTGCGCGATGGTGAAATTATTGCCAGGGGCCGAAACAGGAACCGCAGCCGGCAGAATGCGGTGCTCCATGGGGAAATGATTGCGATTCAGGAAGCATCGGAGATAACCGGAAATGAGCGCCTCACCGGCTGCGACCTGTATGTCACCAAGGAACCCTGCGCAATGTGCGCCGGCGCCATTGTTCACGCCCGAATAAGGAAGGTATACATTGGGACGCCGGACAGCAAATACGGCGCCTGCGGGACAGCGCTCAGCGTATGCGGCAATCCGCTGCTTAACCATGTTCCGGAAATTGAATTCGGCCTGCTCGGAGAACAGTCACGGGAACTGCTGCGTTCTTTTTTTGAAGCCCTCAGGCAGAAACGATGACCGAAACGCCCTTCCGGCATCACGGCTACGGCCCGTCAGGGCTGGTAAGGCCTGTCAAAATTTTTCTCAAGAGCGCCATTCGCTTCAAGCTGCGAGTCCCACAACGCCTTGTTCACGAATGGCACCACCTGGGCAATATTTTCCGATGTAAGGTGTTCAGGGCGTGCAAGCTTTTCCAGCAGCGTTTCATCAAGCACTCCCCTCTCGCCAAAGGCCTTTCCAATTTCATAAAGATACGTGAAATATTTTTCCGTAAGGAATGCGGGCTGGATACTAAGGCCCTCGCATCCGCCCTTCAGAATTGAACCGAAGCAGCGGCATCCCATCCGTTTCGCGAACTTTTCCATGTATCGTGCGGCAAACCGGTTATGATATGTTTCAGGAAATCCGTTCTGGATAAGAAATCCCATGGGGGGATTGTTATCCCTTCCCGCAAGTGGCTCCAGGGCTTCGAGAAACATCTTGACTGATCCGGGCATGGTATCAACATACAGCGGGAACCCCAGAAGCACCGCCTCGGCGGTGCGGAATGCATCCACAAGAACATTGAGGGTCTTGAGATTTTTTATTATATACAGCACTTCAGCCCTGTTGCCGCTGGTTTCTT
>JAKQCH010000069.1 GCA_029573825.1 Spirochaetota bacterium
ATCGGATACCCCTGCGGGAAAGACGGAAAAATGGAATGTGCTGAACATTCTTGCCGATCCGGCAATACGATATTACATAAAGGGGCTCTCGTACCTTCAGGGGAAAGAATCACCTGCAGAGATGTATCATTCCTACAGAAACCCTCTTCTCGAACTATCATATTTTTTTGAGCGACACCGGAAATGGAACAAGGCGCTTCTCGTTATGGGTAAGTTATTTGATAAAAACACAATGCCTCCCGAACCAGCATACCGTTATGTCCTGCTTCACGCTGGTTTTTGCCTGGCAATGCTTTCACGGAATGATGAAGCAGGAAATTCGCTGTATCAGCTGATTCAATCATTCCCCGGCACACCGGAAGCGGAAACCGCACAGAAGCTGCTTGGTGTCCTCAATGCTGTAAAAAAGGGAGTTCAGCAGATACTGACCGGAAATGCGGCGGTGGAGGTCAAAGGGGAGCGGCTGTATCTTCTGTCCTCCTATACCCATGCGCTGCAGCAGTATAATATCTTTTTTAAAACAGCTGACACCTCTCACCCGCGATTTTACAAATCCCTGTACCATCGCGGACGGACGTATGAAGAACTCGGCGACTCCATCCATGCGATCAGGGATTTCAGGGAGGTAATATCACAACAACCCGGATCCATCTGGGCCATCAAGGCAAACCGCCGGATGTACATGATAGGAACAGTGTATGGCGGGGACAGGCAGCTCGTCACGGATTCGGTCCGGCAGAGTAAACAGAATAAGGATGAAAAACTATTTGCGGCTATACATGCAATCCATGAGAAAAGCGGCGCCGGCGGTGCAACAATGGAGGACGCGGATTCAAAGTTCCGCAAACTGTTCCCATCAGCGGAAACATCCGCCACAGCTGCCATCAATATCCCTCAGGCAACAGTGAAATACGATGAAACCGATTTGCCCGATGAAAGGATTCCCGCTATCCCCGGTTTTGCGGAAAATGTGCAGTCATCCCTTGATTCATGGCATAGAGAACAGTCGGGAATTGCGCCTGAATTCTTCGTTATAACAACCAAAGAAGGATTCACGCTGAAGGGTATTATCAAACATAAAAATGAAAAAAAGCTGGCACTTAAAACAGAATTCGGGAATATAACGCTGGATATATCATCAATCAGAAGCATTAAAAAAAGCAATCAATGAATATGCGGAAAGCCGACATTTTTGGTTTCGCGGGAACGGTACTGTGTTGTTGCCGTGCAGTCATTGTATGCATACTCATTGCGTGCGGCCTTCATTCATTCCGCTGCTCATCCAATCTTCACACATTTCTCTCTGAACTGGAAACAGGCCCGCCGGCGTCATTTGATGACGGCCCCGTGTTTACCAATCCCTTCGGGTCTGTGGTCAACACATTTTCCGTGTTCTTCAGTTACAGGGGGATGATATACATCGGCCCCTCGCCGGATAACGGCTCCTTCGTGCGGTTCTCACCTGACGGCACCAACATGGAGACAGTGACATTTTCCATAACCGATTCAGATTCAACAACCGACACCATGGATCCCGGCCCTGACGGAGAAACCGGAATTGACTGCTTCACCGCCGGTTCGGTAGGGGGGACGGAATATCTATTTCTCGGCCCCGCAAAGAGCGGCGGCGATCTTAATAATTTGTATTATACTTCTGATTCATCAGCACACCTTACTTTCTCTTACATGGATCTTGCGGATGAACTCACTGCAACAACCTACGGGACCGAATCACTGCTTGTGTACTATGACCGGCT
>JAKQCH010000076.1 GCA_029573825.1 Spirochaetota bacterium
GCCCCTGTTGTAAAAGAGTGTTTCATCGTCAGTTTTTCTGGTATTTTCAAGATAATAATCCTGGACATCAATGCCGGAATTAAACACCGAATAGGAAAATGAAGGCTTCTGGCCGGAGAGGAGAAAGGGGAGGCCTACTGCGGTTATGGAAGATATGCGCAAATCACCAACTTCAATCGTGACGGGATACCACAGGGTATATGTTGCCGCATCACTGTCATAGGTGTATCCTGAAAGAGCGCTATTATCACCGCTAAACCGTGAGGGGATATAAAAAGCAAACCCCTCACAGAAAGTACCAACATACTTCTGAACAGTGTTCTTCAGTTCCTTGAGCACAAGAACATTGTTTCGGTCATCCTCATTATAATAATACGTTAAATCTTCAGGCATCAGGGTGCGCAGCGTTCTGAATTCTTCATTATCCCGAAACAGAAAGACCTGCTCCCTGTTATTGTGAAACGACTGTGCCCAGTCCAGAAGCAACAGCACGGATAGAATGTCCCCGGGAGCCCATGCTCTCTCAGGAAGGCGGGACATTTCAATTATTTCGCTCATTTCATTTTTTCTGAATAGATTGACGCCTTCAGCATATCGCAGCAGGTATTTTTTAAATTTTTCGTCAAGCTTTTCATAAAGGGCTTCAGCGTCTTTCCGGAATCCGCACAACCTGGCAAGTTTGTCCATTGCAAGGCCTTCCTGTCCCACGAGCGCCCCGAGACTACCCGATGCAATCGCCCGGTAATATTCCATGAGAACCACGCGGTCCTGTGCATGCAGAAATCCCAGGGCGTAATAGGCATCCTCCATGGACTGCGCCCGAATGGACGGAATGCCATTCCGGTCCCTTGTTACCAATACTTCCCCGGAGACGCCTCCCGGCACGGTCCCATTATATGCCACGGTCTTCCGCACATAGATTGTGGAAATCACAAATCCCGCAATAATGATGACTACGATCACAACCAATGAAATAATTATTATTTTCTTTTTCATGGCATTACTTTCACTGTCATTAATTTACCGCTTCTGACCGGTAATTATCCGGAATCCTGAAGCGCTATTCTCCCCAGCCGCCATCAACGCGGGAGAAGAATGATATCATATTTTTCGGTTATATCCGTATAACCGGAACGAGACACCAATATAGTAGTACCGTCATAAAAATAATTAAAGCATTTTTTCATGGGGCAATAAAAAACCCCTGCCGTAAAGGGAGGGGTTGTATTATTATGCAGTGCCGCTTCGACTATTAAAATTCAAACGTATATTCCGCAAGCCTGGTTTCCACTTCTTTCATTATACGTTCTTCATCGTCAATACCGGATGCCTCAAAGGTAGCGGAAAAGCGGACATTCGGTTCAACATCATCCCAGGGAACCGTTGAAATCAGCATCTCCTTGATCAGGAACTGGGAAAACTCCTCCGCAGTTTCGAACCTTCTTCCTCCCTTTACTCCCCGGGGAATTTTTACATACAGATAAAATGTCCCTCCGGGCATTTCAACCTCGAAACCAAGCCTCTGAAGCAGGGCAACCAGCTTCTTCAGCCTTCTTTCATATTTCACATTAATTTTATCGGTAATGTCCGGATTCTGCAGCGCAGCGGCACCTGCTTTCTGCACCGCCTTGAACTGGCCTGAATCATAATTATCTTTCACATCGGCGAAGGCGCGCACCACAAGCTCATTACCCACGACAAACGCCATGCGCCATCCTGTCATATTGAAGGCCTTGGAGAGAGAATGAATTTCCACTCCAACATCCT
>JAKQCH010000081.1 GCA_029573825.1 Spirochaetota bacterium
GGGTGAATATTGATGAAGGCGACAACACAACCGTAAGAGTATCTGACAGACCTGAATCAGACACGGAGGATGTGTCCCTTGATATCTGGCAGGATGGCGAGAACAGGTCGTTTCAGAAAGATCCTCAGGGGCAGGGTGATAGGTACCGTGATTACATGGGGAAATTCCAGGAAAACAGCAGAAAAACATCACAAAAAATTCAGGGATATAAACGAAATTTCAGCAGCAACAAACGCGGCGGGAAGGAAAGCCTTGAGCGGGCGGCACAGGAGCTTGACGAGGTAGAGGAAAATCTTGAGGATGATATGTATCTCAACAATGCCGCAAATTCCGCGGTTAATGGTATCTCGAATAGTTTTAAGGATTCACGGGGTGATCTTTACAATTCTTTTCAAAGAATAAAATCGGATTCTGACAGAATATCTTCACAGCAGCAGAGAAATTATCAGGCCCTGGCGGCGGTTCGGGAAGCATACCGCAAAGCCTACGAGGAAATAGTGAAGCGGCACCATGGCGAAGTTGACCGCATGAAGGATATGCTCAAAAAACAGCGGGAGTCACAGATGAGGTAGCATGCTCCGGGTATTCATTATCCAGCACGGTGATGCGAATCCGAAGGATATTGATCCTGAGAGGCATCTGTCTGAGAAGGGGGTGAATCAGGCGAAGCGGGCGGCCGAGTTTCTGAAAAAGCTGCCTTTCTACCCGGACATCATACTGCATAGCGAGAAGGCGCGGTCCATTGAAACCGCCGGAGTAATATCATTTGCCCTGGGGGGAGTCCGGATGGATGTCCGGAGTACTATCAACCCGAATGATGATATTGCCGGTTTACTGGAGGAGCTTATGGCGCTTAAGGGAACCGGTAAATCGATAATGATTGTCGGCCATCAGCCGTTTCTTGGAAAGCTTGTATCTGCATTGATAACCGGTGATGCTGCGATGCAGTCTGTGGATATTTCAAATGCCTCGCCCCTGGTGCTGGTGAAGAACGGGGACCGTTACATCGTAGAACTGTATATGAAGAATGATTATATAAAGGCCCGGTACAAATGAATTATTTCGCATGAGTACCGTGAAGTCTGGCATAACGAAGAAGGGAATTGCGTCGCGGCGATTCCCTTCTTCGTTATGTATACAGCGCTTTCATTCGCAGTGTTTGTTGATAATCATGCGCTGATAGAATTTCGGTGTAGCCAGAAGAATTTCGACAAAGCATGCCATCCAGCATCCCGGGCAGCACAGGTAGCCCTTGAGGTCCTTTTTATACCGGTCGCCCTTCAGCATTTCAGTGATGGGGGTTTGGGTAATGTTTCCAATGGGCTCCCTGCTGCAGAGAGAAAGGTCTCCGTTGGGGTCAAGAAAAATTTTGTAAATTTTAAAAAGCCCGGTCAGATAGGGGCAGTACTTATCAGTTTCACCCTTGATGTAGCGGGGGATGTTCAGAAGAAAGTCTTTTGAAACAGCCACATTGCTTTTTGTCGCAGCAAGGGCTATGACCTTTTCCAGCTTGTCGCTGTAATGAAGTTTTGGCGTGTTCGGGTCCGATGCGTTCTGATAGAAGAAGTTGTTCACCGGAGCGAGGGTCTGGGTCCATCCGTGTTTTTCAGAAAGAGCGAGAATTTCCGGAATCTGATCAATGTTCTGATCAGAGATGACGGTATGCATATTCAATGTGGAAGCTGATTTCATTTCTTTCCGCATTTCGGTTAACATTTCAATGCTCTTCGTTACTCTTTCGGAAACATCTTTCGCACCGCGCAGTTTATCGGCTGTTGGGCCGAATCCGTCAAAGGAGGTCCCGATCCGTATGTCGTTGCGGAGCGCTCCTTCCGCGAACCGGCGGATCACTGATTCCTGC
Organism: Spirochaetota bacterium; assembly: GCA_029573825.1. GTDB lineage: Bacteria > Spirochaetota > UBA4802 > UBA4802 > JAGODF01 > JAKQCH01. Next base: position 1,862 of record JAKQCH010000081.1, read on the forward strand.
GCGTACAGGTTCGAGTTGCAGTTAACGCCGAAGGGGAATTTATCAACCACGTAATCA
>JAKQCH010000084.1 GCA_029573825.1 Spirochaetota bacterium
TTTTACGGATTATGCCGATGTGATAATACCTGTTGCTTCATACATTGAAACTGACGGCACCTTTACCAATACCGAGCGGCGCATTCAGCTTTCAGAGAAGAAGGTTGAAGCCCCTGAAGGTGTGCTCCCCGGATGGAAGGTCTACTCGATGATCGCAGAGAAGGCGGGGACGTCATGGAACTACAGTTCACCGGGGGACGTAATGAATGAAATCGCGAAGGTGACGCCGCAGTATGCCGGCGTGTCCTATGAACAGCTGCGGAGCCGCGGGATTTCCGGTATCCAGTGGCCCTGTGACGACTTGAATCCCCAGGGTACGCCATTCTTTTCGCTGGAAAAGGAGGGGAGAAAACTTAAATGTCTCCCGGTTTCAGGAGATATTATACTGAAGAAAGCGGATCCGGATTATCCGATGCTCCTGATGGCAGGCAAGGCGCAGCACTACTGGCACCAGAACAATCTCATGAAAAAAACCCACATTCCCCTCCGTGAATACAATGCGACGCTTCTGGATTATCCTGAAGGCTTTATAGAAATAAATTCTGCGGATTCATACGAGCTCGGGGTGCGCGATCACTGGAAGGTTCGCGTGGTGTCTCCCTCCGGCTCCATGATTGTGGCGGTAAAGATATCTGACGATGTGAAACCCGGTACGGCATACTCGCCGTATTTCGTACAGGACATGATAACAAAGTTTCTTGCAGGTCATACGGAGGTCCTCAGGCAGGGTGAAGACGCAACAATACCGGTAAGAATAGAGAAGGTATGATTATGTATCTGATAAAAAAGAGCGATGTACTGGAAATAGCAAGGGAACTTGGAAAGGAGTATCAGGTAATAGGGCCGGTGGTTGATGCGGACTCGGGGCAGACATTTTTTGAAAAGACGGAACCTGAACTGATCCAGCTGAAGGCGCCTATCCCTTCAGTGCCTCCCAAATACACAGTGTTCCCGCAGATTGAGACCCTGATGCGCTACCGGTATGACCGGGAAAGCAAAGAAGTTGAAATCAGGGAAATGTATGAAACAGAACCGAAGGCCGTTTTTGGACTGAGGTCTTGTGACCTTAACGGCCTTCTGTGCCTTGACCGCTTTTTCCTCGGACAGGAGTTTGTTGACGAGGCATACCGGGTACACAGGAAAAAGATGTTTATTGTCACCAATACCTGTGTCACTCCCTTCAAAAACTGCTTCTGTGTCTGCACCGACAGCGGTCCCGCCGCAGAGGAAGGATATGACCTGAACCTCACGGAGCTTGATGATGTGTATCTCGTTGAGGCGGGAAGCGATAAGGGACGTGAACTTGTAGAGCGGATGGGACTTGAAAAAGCTGACGAAAGTTATGCAGTGAAGAAAAAGGAAGCAGTGGACAAATCCGTGAGCCTCTTCGAGGAATTCGCCACCGATTCCAAGGCATGGATCTCCCGGGTAATGAACCGTGTTACCACGGGCTTCATACGTGAGGATGTGTGGGAATATATCGGGGACCAGTGCTTCGAGTGCGGTGCCTGCACCTTCGTGTGTCCATCATGTTCGTGCTTCAATATCGTCGATGTCAATAATGCTGACGGATCTTCGGAGCGCCTGCGGACATGGGACTCCTGCTCCTATGAGGGATATTCCCGGATGGCGGGAGGGCATAATCCAAGGAAGCCCGTTGAAGACCGGCGCAACAAGCGCTTTTTCTGCAAGCTGTCCTATTCACAGATGAAAAAATATCTCCGCCCCGGATGTGTGGGGTGCGGACGGTGCGCCTGGGTTTGCCCGGGAAATATCGGACTCCCCAAAGTCGTCGAGTATGTGCGGCGGGAAACTCATAAATAGGTGATTGGCATGAAAGTGACAACAATAGTGAATGTTCCGGAAGTAGTTACCATCGATGAGATTCGGGAAGAGATAAAGGACGTGAAGACATTTTATCTGTCCTTTGACAAAAAGGAATATCAGGACACCTTCAAAATCCGGTCAGGGCAGTTCGTCATGTGCACCGTCTTCGGGTCCGGTGAATTCGCGGTGTCCCTTCCGCCAAGCCCGGAAAATGACCGGTTTCACCTTACGGTGAAACAAGTCGGCAAGGTGACCACCGCGCTTCATGAGCTGGAGCCCGGCGACAAGCTGGGCATCCGGGGCCCCTTCGGCAACGGGTTTCCCTTTGAAGAGATAAAGGGAAAGAATGTAATATATGTCGCAGGTGGTATCGGGCTGATACCGCTCCGCTCCTCTATCGTCCACGTACTGCAGCACAAGGAGGAGTTCGGCCGCGTCATCGTAATGCACGGCGCCCAGACCCCGGAGGCCCTGATGTACAAGGACAACCTGAAGGAATGGCAGAACTTTGACGGCTTTGAGACCTATATCACCGTCGACAACCCCACTCCCGACTGGACCGGTGAAACAGGATTTGTCCATACCCTGTTCGATAAAGCCAACCTGCCGGTTGAGAACACCGTTGCCTTCGTGTGCGGACCTCCCATCATGTTCAACACCGTTATCGGCGAGCTCATGAAGCGGGGCATCAGCGACGAGAGCATTTACTCTACCCTTGAGCGCCACATGAAATGCGGCGTGGGCAAGTGCCAGCACTGCGCCATCGGCAGGACCCTTGTGTGTACTGACGGGCCCGTATACACCTTCAGGCAGATCAAGACACTGGGAGAGGAAATCTGATGAATATATTCACGGACATCGCAGAAGTCATGAAGCAGCCTACCTGCATCGTGGGAGCCGGCAACTACTTCAAGAAGGACGATGCCGCCGGACTGTATATATTTGATGAAGTATCCGGGAAAGTGGAGACGCCCGGTGTGGTGTTTGTCAATGCGGAGGACGTGATTGAGGCGTATGTCTTCAAAATCGCGGAAATGGACGCGAAAAACGTGGTGATAATCGACGCAGTGCAGTCGCAGACCTCGCCGGGGTCGGTGATGTTTGGAAAGCTCCGGGACATGGAGGGAGCAGTCAATAATTACTCCACCCACAAGCTTTCCATGAAACTCGCGGCGCGGATCCTTGAAGAACACGGGAAGCAGGTGTACCTCCTGGGAATTGAAGCAGAAGATATTAATTTCGGCAGCGGCCTGAGCGCGGAAGTGAAAAAGAGCGCTGATATAATAAAGGAATTTTTGATTGATACCTTACGGTGCGGTGGAAAGGAGCGTAATTATGAACAGTGATGTATATGGAATTCTTCTAACAGCGATGGGGATACTCCTCGCTTCTTCAGTAATCGTTCCCTTCGCGGCGGGTAAAAGGAAATACGCGGGCTGGCTGAACTTTCTCTTCGTAACAGTTGCGGGAGTGATGCTTCTCAATATCAGTTATATTACCGTGTTCGGGTCGTCGCAGCTTTCACAGCTTCTGCATTTCGGTCCCGTGGGAATATATTTCATGGTTGACAGCTTCTCCGGTTTCTTTATTGCCATTATCGCGTTCATGGCGATGATCAGCGCCTTTTATTCGATCAGTTACATGGAGCACTATCCCGAGTACAGCCTTCGTGGTTTCTATGTGAGCTATCCGCTTTTTATCCTCGGCATGATCGGCATGGTCACCGTGGATGATCTTTCCCTGGGATTCACTATATCGTGGCAGCTCATGACAATCGCGTCGTACTTCCTCGTGAAGTTCGAATACCGGAAGCCGGAGATCGTGCGAGGCGCCAACAAGTATCTTGTACTTATGGAGCTTGCATGGGTCTTCATTATCATCGGTACGTTTATGGTGCAGGGCGCAGGAATCGGCGATTCACTCCATACAATTGTACAGAAGATGGGGGCGATGCCGGGCAATTATCAGTATCTCATTTACGGACTTATACTGTGCGGGTTCGGCTTTAAGGCAGGTATCTTCCCCCTTGGCCAGCTCTGGCTGCCTGACGCCCACTCTGTGGCGCCGTCTCCCATCAGCGCGCTTTTAAGCGGCGTGATGCTGAAAACCGGGGTGTATGGAATTTTACGGACCTTTTTCTGGATGGTGCCCCATTCCGAAACCTTTCATTATAACGGTTCCTTCTGGGGAATCCTTATTGCCTCCATCGGCGTGGTGACGCTTTTCATCGGGACGGTGCAGTCAATGAAGCAGAACGATTCGAAGCGGCTCCTTGCCTACAGTTCAATCGGGCAGGTGGGATACATTATTTTCGGGATCGGTGCGGCGCTGTTCATGTTCAACACCCAGAGCGAATTTCTCAGGCTCCTCGGAGTGATCACCATAATCGGTGCGGTCTACCATGTGCTGAACCATGCGGTGTTCAAGGGACTCCTGTTCCTCACAAGCGGCAGCGTGCTTTTTGCAACGGGAACGAAGGACCTGAACCGCCTCGGAGGACTGCTGAAACTGATGCCGGTGTCCGCAGTTCTCGCGGGAATCGCGGCGCTCTCAATTTCAGGCGTTCCGCCCTTCAGCGGATTCGCGAGCAAGTGGACCCTTATATCCTCGTCGCTCCTTGCGGGGAGCGAGGTGCTGTTTCTCCTGATCTTCGGTATCATCGCGCTCTTTACCAGCGCCATTACCCTGTCCTGTTACGTGAAGTTTTTCGGCATGACCTTCACCGCCTCCGGCCATGAATGGAACGCCGGGCATAAGGTGAAGGAAGTTTCCGCAGGAATGCTCCTGCCGAAAATTGTCCTCGCGGCGCTCTGTATTCTGCAGGGGCTTCTGCCATTTGTATACTTCCAGACAATTATCGGGGTGTTTCAATACTCAAAGGGATCCATCGTGTACAGCGTCTTTAATTCGATAAACATGAACGATCATCTGTTCTCTTCAATGATGGGTGTGTCGGTGAGCGTGCCCGGTATTTCAGGCATCGCTTCTTCTGCTGCGGTGCCGGCAGTGGTGCTCCTGGTGTTTCTTGGCGCGCTGCTCTTCTCATACCTCCTGCGCCGGTCCGGGGGCTCCGAAGAGCGCGAAGCAGATACATGGATGTGCGGATACCAGGACCTGCATAACGGGAACAGGTATCTTAACAGGAGCATGTTCGCGTCACTGAAGTCTATTTTCCGGTGGACCGGCGGGAACGTGAAGGAATGAGGGACCGGATATCCGGATATTTCACACAACGAGGTGCAGTATGCCAGCAATAGATAACATATTAAAACAGCTCAATGAAAAATTCAGCGCGGATATTATCGGCACTGAGACCCCCAATGAAAGAAGATTGTTTGTTGATATAAAACCGGACCGTGTCCGTGATATTTCCAATGAAATGATTGTCCTTGGTGGGCGGTACATGGTGAGCATCGGAACGGACTTTTCCGATGTTGACGGCACCATGCAGCTCATTCACACATTTGCCTTTGATAATGACAACCTCCTTACGGGTATCAGGATGTCAGTCCCTGCGGATAACCCGGCGTTCATGTCAATTACCCCCGACATCCCGAGTGCCGGATGGTCGGAGCGGGAGTACATGGACCTTCTGGGGATGAAGTTTACGGACCACCCCAAACCGAAACGCCTGATCCTCGCGGACGACTGGCCTGAGGGAGTGTACCCTCTGCGTAAAGAAGTTCCCTGGAACCTTATGCCCCCGGGAGCGGAGGACGTTGCTTACCAGTTGGATGAATGTCCTGAAGGGTGCACGGTGGTGCCGGTAGGCCCGTATCACCCCGCGCTCCATGAACCGGCGCACTTCGCCGTGTACGTTGATGGTGAAACCATAAAAGGATGCGACTACCGGGGATTCATGACGCACCGCGGTATAGAAAAGCTCTGCCAGACCCAGATGACCTATAACGAAGTGCCGTTCATCGCGGAACGTATCTGCGGTATCTGCGGATCGGTCCATGCAACGGCATATTCCCAGGCGGTTGAGTCGGCGGCGGGTATTCCGGTTCCCCGGCGCGCGGAATACATCAGAACTATTATGCTGGAAATTGAACGTATACATTCGCACCTCCTCTGGCTGGGAGTCGCGGGACACCTTATCGGCTTCGACACGGTCTTCATGCAGGCATGGCGGGTGCGTGAGCATATCATGTGGCTTGGGGAGCGTATGACGGGAAACCGGAAAACCTATGGCATGATTGTGATCGGCGGCGTGCGGAGAGATATCACCCCGGAACTCCGTGATGATATACTTCAGGTAGTGAATAAAATTGAAAAAGAACTGAAGGTGATCCATAAGTCAATCATCGGGGATACTGCGATCCATAAGCGCACGAAAGGGGTTGGAAGAATTACAAAAGAGGACGCAATCAGGTGGAGCCTCGTGGGTCCTGTTGCCCGTGCACGGGGTGTTGATATCGACAACAGGCGCGATCATCCCTACGCGGCATACAACGATGTGACCTTTGACGTTCCTGTGTTCACGGAAGGTGACGTATGGGCGACGCTTCTTGTGCGTGTGCTGGAACTGTATGAGTCATTCAGTATTATCCGCCAGCTTCTTGAGAAAATGCCCGACGGGGAACTGCTCACTGAACTGGATGCGCCCATTGAACCGTACCGGCACGGCATCAGTGTTGTTGAAGCGCCCCGCGGTGAATCGGTGCACTATGTCATTACCGGAAAGGAGAACACTCCTGAGCGGTGGCGGGTGCGCGCCCCGACATACCCGAACCTCCAGGGCATTCCGCTTATGATGCTGAATAACCAGCTTGCTGACGTTCCAATTATAATTGGAAGCATTGACCCCTGTTTCTCGTGTACCGACAGGGTCGAGGTGGTGGACCTGCAGTCAGGAAACTGCAGAGTGGCTTCGAAAGAGGAACTGGAAACATTATCGAGAAATTACAGAGACGGAAGGTGAGACAATGGATATTCTGCTGGTATTCGTGAACATACTGATCTTCATCGCACTGGCGCCCTTATTCGAGGGGGTGATACGGAAGCTGACCGCGAAGGTGCAGTCGCGTCAGGGGCCGCCTGTTGTGCAGCCCTATTATGACCTCATCAAGCTTCTGGGGAAAGAGAGCATCACCCCCGGCAACTGGGCGTTCAAGCTGGCCCCCCTCATGGCCCTGTCTTCAATTATCACGGCGATATCCTTTATACCCCTGGGCTTTCGTGCTACTGCGCTGACGCAGTACGGCGATGTGATTACGGTGATTTATCTCCTGACACTTGGAAGCGTCGCGATCCTTCTCGGCGCTCTCTCGAGTAAAAATACTTACGCGATTATCGGCGCGAGCCGCGAGATGGCCACCATTATCCTTGTGGAGCCGGTACTGGCGATGACATTTATAGTGGGAGCGGTGAAGGCGAAAAGCCTCGGGATTGACGCTTCGATGTTCAGCCTCTCCTCCGGCGGATACGGCTGGGCCTCAGTACTGATGATGGTGGTATTTATCCTCGCGCTTCAGGCTTTTGTGGGCCGGCAGCCCTTTGATACGACGGAAGCTGAGATTGAAATTCTCGAAGGTCCCTTTATTGAATACAGCGGTCCCAATTATGCTCTGTTCAAACTGTACATGATGATGAAGCAGATGTTCTATGCGGTGTTGTTCGTGACGGTGTTTATACCGTTCCTGAAAACAGGGTACTACGCAGTGGATATCGCGGTCCAGCTTGTAGAGGTTTTTGCGGTTACCTGCTTTATCGGCCTTGTGGGAGCTACCAATCCTCGTCTCAGGATAGACCAGGCGGTGAAATACTATGTCGTGCTTGTGGCGCTTTCCCTCACTGCGGTGGGAATGTCGTTTTACGGTGTGTAAATTCAGGGGTTAAAGGAGAACTATCGTGTGGTTATTAAGTAAGATAAAACAAGTGCTGATGGTGATAAAACCCGGTGTCGTGACGCTGCAGTATCCTTTTGTTCCCCGTCCCGCCCCGGCAAACTTTCGCGGCATCCCTTATTGGGACCATCAGAAATGCGTCGGCTGCGGGGGCTGTGCAGGGCATTGCCCCGCGCGGACAATCATGATACGCGATATTTGTCAGGAGCTCCGGGTTATGGTGTATGACGCCTCCCGGTGCACCTACTGCGGGCGTTGTGCCGATGTGTGCCCGGAACATGCGATTACCATGACGGAACACTACGAGCTCGCTACGAATGATAAGAATGATATCACCGAGACAATTGAACTCTTCATGGCGACATGCCAGCGCTGCGGACGCTGTTACGATCATGAGAACAGGAACCAGATAGACCGGCTCTCGCGGATCGGGTTCCGGTATGATAACCTTGAGATGCGGGCGGTTATCCCCGCGGGAACGCAGCAGATTGATACGGAGATGCTGAAAAAGACTGAATCATATAAAAGACCGGAAAGGGTGGGAGAGTGACCATGTTATCGAAATTATCAAAAAGGATATTTCCAAAATCTCTCTGGGTGTATCACTGCAATTCAGGGGCCTGTAACGGCTGTGACATTGAAATTCTCAATGTTCTGACGCCCTATTATGATATTGAACGCTTCGGCATGAAGCTTGTGGCTTCACCCCGGCATGCTGACGTGATGCTTATTTCCGGTGCGGTGACACGGCCCACACTCCCCATCGTGAAGAAAGCGTACGATGCCATGCCGCACCCGAAGCTTGTGTTCGGCATCGGTTCCTGCGCCACGGGGGGAGGGTGCTGGTTTGACTGCTACAATGTGAGCGGCGGCGCTGACAAGGCGGTCCCTATCGATTATTACATTCCGGGATGTCCTCCCAGGCCGGAAGCGATTATTTACGGGGTTGCACTTGCCCTGGGACTTGTGGACAAGAAGGTGGCGCCGGTTGAACTGAAGCAGATGGAGTTCCCCATTGATATGTATGAACGCAACAGGGCATGGGAGGAACGGAACGTCATCTATGAGCTGTTGAAGGATTAGCGATACCGGCGTGATCATACAGGAAAACATGGAGATATCAAATGGCTAAAAAGATACTGATAGTTGATGACGATAAGGACCTTGTGGAAACCCTTACCCATGCGATCAAAATGCACGGCTACGAGGTCGCCCGTGCCTACAGCGGCGCTGAAGGCCTCCGGTCGCTGCTGAGTGAGAAGCCTGATCTGGTTATCCTTGACGTCATGATGGAAACGGACACCGCTGGATTCGAAGTGTCATATCAGATACGGAGCACCAGGGAAACATCGAAATACCGTGATTGTAAAGATATCCCGATTATCATGCTCACGGCAATCAATCAGGTCACCAACTCCCGTTTTTCATTAAATGAAGACAAGAGCTTCCTTCCGGGAGTGAATGATTTTCTCACCAAGCCGATAAAGTTTGATGACCTGATTGAGAAAATCAAACGGTTCGTGTGAACCGCACAGGAAGCGGGAGGAAGCAGAAAAAATACTGGAATATGAACAGTATATGAGTAATAATAACATCAGGGAAGATAGTCTCGTGCGTCACGGTTCACAATGATTAAAAATAACGGGAATCTGTGTATGAAATGAAATTTACTATCTCAACAAATATTCGCGATAAGCTGATGATGAGCCTGATTTCTGTGGTCCTGGTGACGGGTATTTCTTCCAGTATCGTGGGATTGTGGATAATCAAGAGCAATGTTGTGGGACAGGCTTATGATAACGTGCAGTCATACCTGACCACGGCGGAATATATATACAACCACCGCATTCACATTATCAATCTGTTTATGGACCACCTCGCCTCCCTGCCGTACCTGAAAACAGCGATTGTAACGAGGGACCGGCAGCTTCTTGTCACCAAGCTCCGTGAAATGATGCAGAGCCTGAACATTGATGTCCTGAATATCACTGATCCCGACGGGAAGGTGCTGGTGCGGGCGGGAAACCCCGGGGTAACGGGGGATATCATTACCGGTGATCCTTATATCGAATATGTGAAAAAGACCGGCAAGCCCTGCTGGGGCTCGGATATTATGCCGAAGAAGCATCTTGACCTTGAACGGCAGGGCCTTGCGGCGCAGGCGTGCATCGGCATTGTACCGGCGAAGCTTGTGCAGAAGGAGTTCATGCATTATGTTGACGATGGCCTGGTGATCAAGGCCGCGGCGCCGGTATTTAAGAACGGGAAACTTGTGGGCATAATCTACGGGGCCCGCCTTCTGAACCGCAACTATGAGTTCGTGGACCGCATTAAAAATCTTGTATTTAAAGATGAAAAGATCAACGGGTTTGATATGGGGTCCGCCACAATATTTCTCGGTGATGTGCGCATATCGACAAACGTGAAACGGAAAGGGGGCGGCCGCGCTATCGGCACCCGTATCTCGAATGAAGTGTTTCAGCAGGTCCATGACAGGGGGAAGCTCTGGCTGGATAAAGCCTTTGTGGTGGACAAATGGTATATATCCGCCTATAGCCCCATCAGGGACATACGGAACAATGTTATAGGTGTCCTGTATGTCGGTCTTCTTGAGGAAAAGTTTGACAAGGTGAAGCGTGAAACGACGTTCTTTTTTCTGCTGATAATTATATTTTCCACCCTGATCGCCATTTTCATAACATCGTACCTTATTCATCATATCATCAATCCCGTAAAAACCCTGGTGGAAGCATCAAACGAGATTGCACGGGGTAATTACACGATCAGCATTCCTGTGGAGTCCCGGGATGAGCTGGGATATCTCTGCAATACATTCAACCTTATGGTGGCCGCTATCGTTGAGCGCGATAACAAGCTGAAGGAGCAGACCCAGAAACAGATCGCGCAATCCGAGAAGCTCGCATCCCTGGGCCGCCTCGCATCCGGTATCGCCCATGAAATAAACAATCCTCTCACCGGGGTGCTGACATACAGTTCTGTTCTTCTGGAGGACCTGCGGGACACTGAATATCGGGAAGACCTTGACGTGATTGTGGGGGAGACGCTGCGGTGCAGAAAAATTGTGCAGGAGATACTGGACTTCGCCAGGGAGACCCGCCTCGAAAAGGCCCGTGTCAACCTGAACGGCGTAATACATGACGCCCTGAGCATCCTTGAAAAGAATTTTAATTTTCAGAATGTTAAAATTGTCAGGAAGTTCAGGGACACAATCCCGGAAGTGTGGTGCGATGTGAACCTCTTTAAGTCGGTTATCAACAACCTCGCTTTGAACGCTGCCGATGCGATGCCCGACGGGGGAACCCTCGAAATTGCAACTGATTACAATGAAGCGGAGGACTCTGTGGTGCTGACATTCGCAGATACCGGAAGCGGGATCAGTGAAGAGGACCTTGATAAGATATTCGATCCTTTTTTTACCACGAAAGAGACGGGAAAGGGCACAGGCCTGGGACTTGCGGTGTCCTACGGTATAGTCCAGCGGCATAAGGGGATAATTGACGTGAAAAGCAGCCCGGGACAGGGGACGACGTTCACTATTATGCTCCCCGTGGCGGTGGTTGATGCGTAAAACAGGGGGAGGCCGGATATCATTTCCGGAAAGAATAATCGAAATAAAGGTATTGAAATGAAAAAAGTAAAAATTCTTTTCATAGATGATGAAGAAATTGTTCTGAAGAGCAGTTTGCGTATCCTGAAAAATTCAGACTATGAAATCCGCACAGCCCATTCAGGGGAGGAAGGCCTTGTCCTCGCTCATGATAATAAATTCGATGTTGTCATAACGGACCTGAAGATGCCCGGTATCGGCGGCATGGAGGTACTGCGGACCCTTCGGGAGACACAGCCTGATGTAACGGTCATAATATTCACCGGCTATGCCACGGTGGAAACCGCAAGGGAGGCGCTGAAGATGGGCGCCTTTGATTATATCCCCAAGCCATTTACGCCGGACGAGCTGCGTGATGTGCTGACCAATGCGGTCAAGGCGAGAGAGGAAAGTTCCGGGGCAGTGATGCTGGACCTTATGGCGATCGTATCCCATGAGCTTAAAAGCCCCATATCCGTAGTGCATACCACCGCGGATACACTCTATCGGGGGTATTTTGGAAAGCTTGACGATACGCAGCAGAAAACAGTGGAAACTATTCTCAGGAACTGCCAGTACCTTGAGGACATTATCCGCAACTATATCGACCTGTCAAAAATGGAACTTGACGATATGGAGTCCTTCAAGGAGGACATCAGGCTTTATGAGGATGTTGTTGAGCCGGTCCTTGAAATTCCCGAACATAAAACCAACATGAAAAACATGACCATTGTGCCGGACATACAGGTTAAGCCCATGGTCTACGGAGATCCCAATCTGCTGAAGATCATTGTGACGAACCTGATCAGCAACGCCATTAAATACGGGAAGGCGGATACGGAAATTAAAACCGGCATATACGAGATGAGCGATTCCTATGTCGTGTACGTCCATAACGAAGGTGTAGGTATTTCTGCTGCCGACATCGAGCGCAGGCTCTTCGGGAAGTTTACCCGCCTCAAGCAGAAGGGTACCGAAGGGGTGAAAGGGTCCGGCCTGGGACTGTATATCTGCAAAAAAATTATTGAAAAACACAGCGGGAAGATATGGGTTGATTCAGAAGAGGGGAGCTGGGTAAAGTTCAGCGTCTCCCTTCCGAAAAAGCGATAATGCGATGGCCCCATGAAGGCAGCCCTTGTTGTTCCCCCGGTCCGTGACTTCTACTTTACGCCGCAGCGTGCGGCGTTTCTCGGTGTCCGCACCCTTGCCATGCTTCTGAAGGAGCGGGGAGTTTCCCACGCGGTAATCAACGGCGTGCGGCAGCGGGGGCGGCGCGAGCCCCTGCCGGGTTCCCTTGCGCACCTCAGTCCCCATGTCGGGAAAAAGAATTTCTTCGGCAATTTCTATCGTTTCGGCGTTACCGAGGACAATCTCGCGGCGCAGGTCCGGGAGTACGGGGCCGATATTATTTTCATAACCTCAATCGCCTTCTGCTATGCCGAAGAGGCAATGCGGACTGCCGACGCCTGCAAGGCGCTGATGCCCGGCATCCCCGTGGTGGTCGGGGGCCCGGGGCCTTCTGTGTATCCGGGGTATTATCTCCGCAACTGCGCGGCAGACTTCGCCGTAACAGGGGAGGCGGAGCACTTCATGGAAGGCTTTCCCGGCGATCTGCGTTCTGCACCCGGCGTGTGGTACCGCGAAGGCGATATCCTGAAGCATACCGAAGCGCCTGAAACTCCCTGCTCCTTCAGGCCGGTCCTCGTACCGCTCCATGAAAGCGCTGATACCGCCTACTATTCCACTATGATAACAAGGGGCTGTCCGAAGCGCTGTTCCTTCTGCCCTGTGTGGCGGCAGTTTCCGGGATTCAGAAAGGCCGCGGCGGATGACATCGGGGAGATGTGTTCCCCGCTTATGGGCTCTGCGAAAAAGGTGCACATCAATTTTGAGGATGATAACGTGACCCTGGACTTTCCCTGGTTCCACAATGTGCTGGAAACTGTTCGCCGCTGTACCGGGGGTAACTTCTCGTTCTCCATGGAGAACGGCTCATCCTTCGCGGTACTGGACGAAGAGAAGGTGCGGGTCCTGAAAGAATATAATGTGCGCCAGATGAACCTTTCCCTGATTTCCGCAAATCCCGACATTCTCGCGGAAAACCGACGCGAAAAGGGAACCGGTGCCTTTGAAGAGGCGGTGCGTCTTCTGGACCGCCACGGGATTCCTGTTGTCGCCTACCTCATCGCGGGGCTGAAGGGGGAGACGCGCGCTTCCGTCATGGAAGGGGTCCGCTTTTTGGAGCGCCTTCCGGTGCTCATCGGCATCTCGGCATATTATCCCGTTCCCGGCATAGAGGGGTATGAAGACAGGAGTTTCTTTGACGCCATACCGCCCCGGCAATGCGCCGGCAGCGCCTTCATGCCGTGGCACGATATCGACACCCCGGACCTTGTCGATATTTTTATTACGTCGAGAAGAATCAATCTGGGGAAGCAAAACATGTCCTCTCTGAATATTTCTTGACAAAAACCTGAAAAGGGCTCCATTCTGACCATTCACCGCCGGGAGGAATTATCTCCCCGGGGGAAACGAGAAAGTTATTACCCAGATGATATATTTTCAGCCAGGAGGAAGGCAATGAGTGTAATTCCGGAAGATCTGCTGTTCACAAAGGATCATGAATGGATACGTCCCGATGACGGCCAGATAAAGGGGACCTGCGGCATCACGGACCATGCCCAGGAAATGCTGACAGACATTGTATTTGTTGAACTGCCGGAAAGAGGGGACCAGGTGGAGAAGGGTGCCCAGATCGCCGTGGTTGAATCAGTGAAGGCGGTGTCCGATGTGTATGCCCCGGTGAGCGGTGTGATCGTCGAGGTGAATGCGCGTCTGGAGGACAACCCCGACCTTATCAACAGCGATCCCTACGGGGACGGGTGGCTCTTTGTGATTGAAATAAAGAATCCCGGTGAACTTGATGACCTCATGAACGGCAAGGCATACGAGGAACACGTCGAAAGCGGAGATTAAAACATAATGAACTATATCAGCAACACCCCGGGGGACATTGAGGAGATGCTGAAGGTCATCGGTGTGAAAAGCATTGATGATCTTTTCGCGGACATTCCCGCTTCTGTGGGCCTGAACAAAAAGACCGCTCTTCCGGCCCCCCTCACGGAGATCGAGGCGGGTGACCTCCTGACAGAGATTGCCGGGAGAAACTGCGTGCTGAAGTCATTTATCGGCGCCGGGGTGTATAGCCATTATATTCCCGCAGTGGTGGACCACCTTGCCTCGCGGTCTGAATTCTACACTGCGTACACGCCGTATCAGCCTGAGGTGAGTCAGGGGACACTCACGGCGATATTCGAGTTTCAGACTCTCATCTGCAGACTTACGGGGATGGATATCACCAACGCCAGCATGTATGACGGCGCCACGTCCCTCGCCGAGGCGGTGTTCATGGCGGTGCGGAGCGGCAACAGGAACGCGGTGATCGTCAGCGACACGGTGCATCCCCACTACCGCCAGGTCCTTGACACATACTCCCGGGCAGGGGGCATTGAAGTGCGGACCCTGAAATCAAAGAACGGAGCTGTCACCGCCGGAGACATCGACATGCTGATGGATGATGCCGTGAGCGCCGTGGTGGTACAGAACCCGAACTTCTTGGGCTGTTGTGAAGACCTCGTGGAGATCGCCGACGCGGCGCACAGTGGGAAGGCGTACCTGATAACGGTGGTTACCGAGCCCATGAGTCTCGGGATTCTGAAAAGTCCCGGGGAACAGGGGGCTGATATCGTCTGCGGTGAAGGGCAGTCCTTCGGCAATCCCGCGGGTTTCGGCGGACCCCTCCTCGGAATACTGGCCGCAAAGGATTCTTTTCTGCGGAAGATGCCGGGGCGCCTTGTGGGGAAAACCACAGACGCTGACGGAACCGAAGCCTATGTCCTGACGCTCCAGACACGGGAGCAGCACATACGCCGTGACAGGGCCACATCGAACATCTGCACCAACCAGGGGCTCTGCGCCCTGCGGTCGGTTATCTACATGACCTTCCTGGGGAATACCCTGCGGGAACTCGCTGACCTGAATCACCGCCTCGCGTCGTATCTGAAACGGCGTCTTGTGGAGATGGGGTTTACCCCGGTATTTGAGAGGCCCTTTTTCAATGAATTCGTGCTCTCATTTGACGACGTGGAACGGGTGAGAAGCGCCCTGCGTAATGACTGCTATCAGTTCGGGGTCCCTCTGGGACGGTATTACCCGGAACATGAAAACTCGCTGCTTCTCTGTGCGACGGAAATGAATTCTCCCGCTGACATTGACCGCCTTGTGTCGGTGATTGAACAGACGCTGTAGGCGGTATTATCTTATGAACGGGATACTGAATTGAAAACAATATTTGAATCCGGTAAAAAAGGGAAATCAGGGTTCGCGGTGCCGGGGTGGGATGTCCCGGACAGTGATCCGATTCCTGCCGCGTATTGCAACACCGGTGTTGACCTCATTGATGTGAGCGAGGTGGATGTGGTGCGGCATTACACCAATCTTTCCCGGACGAATTTCGGCGTTGATTCCGGAATGTACCCCCTGGGAAGCTGCACCATGAAATACAATCCCAAGGTCAATGAGAAGTACGCGACCCTGGGAGGCTTCGCGGACCTGCACCCCCTCGTCGATGTGTCCTCATGCCAGGGGGCCCTCGAAGTGCTGTATGACCTCGCATCATACCTTTCCGCGATTACCGGCATGAAGCGGTTCTCCATGATGCCCGCTGCCGGGGCCCACGGGGAACTCACCAGTGTAATGATTATTCAGAAATACTTTCAGGATATAAAGGAGGACCGCAGAATTATCCTGACCCCAGATTCCGCTCACGGGACAAATCCCGCATCCGTGGCAATCTGCGGATTTGAGGTGAAGGAAGTGCCCTCCACGGAGGATGGCGATGTGGATATTGAAGCCCTGCGGAACATGGTTGACGGGAATGTGGCAGCCATGATGCTCACCAGCCCCAATACCCTGGGCCTCTTTGACAGAAATGTCCATCTCATCGCGGATATCCTCCACGAAAATGGCTCTCTGTTCTACTGCGACGGGGCGAACCTGAACGCGGTCATGGGGAAGGCGATGGTGGCGGACATGGGATTCGACGTGATGCACATAAACCTCCACAAGACATTTTCGACTCCCCACGGCGGCGGCGGTCCCGGAGCGGGACCAATAGGCGTTGTGGAACGGTTGGAAAAATTCCTTCCTGTCCCCGTTGTGGAAAAGCGCAGTGACGGATCGTATTATCTGGACAGCGAACGTCCCGATTCCATCGGGCGGGTACACTCCTTTTACGGGAACTTCCTGGTCTGTCTGAAGGCGTATATCTACATTCGGATGTTGGGGGCGGAGGGGATACGCGGCGCCAGCGAGAACGCGGTGCTGAACGCGAATTATCTCCTTGCCCGCCTCAAAGAGGTGTATTCGCTCCCCATTAACCGCCTCTGTATGCATGAATTTGTCCTGAGCGATGACGGCGTTCCCAACGGCGTCACGACCAACGATATTGCCAAGCGCATCCTCGATTACGGATTTCACGCTCCCACGGTGTACTTCCCTCTCCTCGTTCACGGGGCTATCATGATTGAGCCCACGGAAACCGAGTCACGGGATACCCTTGACCGTTTTGTGGAAGCGATGAAAGCCATTCGCCTGGAGGCGCAATCTGACCCGGACATGGTGAAGCGCGCCCCTCACACCACGGCGGTGAAGCGTGTTGACGCGGTGAGCGCGGCGAGAAAACCGGTGCTGAAATGGGTGCCGTGAAGCGCAGAATACCTGACTGGATAAAGTTTCAGATACC
>JAKQCH010000090.1 GCA_029573825.1 Spirochaetota bacterium
TGGACAGCTGTATATTGCTGGATATAAAATGTGAATCGTTCTAAACAAACCCATATAAAGAAGATGAATAAAACCAATGTATATTCGTAAAATGTTCAAAGCCTTTGTCAAATTACTGTATTTGATAACAGGGAAGGAAAAGCTGTCATCAGAGACAAGACGGAAGCGTCTGATGGCTGCCATCTTCTATAGTATTACCATCCCGATAACTGTAATACTTGGATTTCATCATCTTCTGCACAATGATGCCGCTCTGGGATATGCGAACCTCGGCGTTGCCGCTTTTCTGACCGGTTCTTTCTTTATATCACGGTTTATCAAACGTGATATATCAGTTGATACCTTCAACTCCCTTCTTTTTTTCCTGTTTTTCGCATATACCTTATACCGCGGTCGCTGCATGGATTATCTTTCTATATGGGTGCTTATGTATCCACCGGGCATGTTCCTCATGGTTGGAAAGAACAGGGGACTTTTCTGGAGTGTCTTACTGTTTGTATATGCGGTTCCGGTGATGGTACTCCCTGAGACAATACTGGGCCCCTGCGGGTATAACGAACAGTATACATTGCGGTATCTTATCACCTACACTCTTCTGGTGTTCTTCTCTTACAGCAACGAAATGTCGCGGCAGGAATTCTATACCAGTCTGGAGGAGGAAAAGGAGAAAGTTGAGCATCGGAATAATGAGCTGCAGTCTGCGATAAAAAAACTTGAAGACTATCAGGAGGAGTTTATCGACAATATGCGGATGGCGATTACGGTCCAGAGAAATATCCTCCCGAAAAGTGTTCCGGAATCCCCGGAATGGGAAACCGCGGTGTATTATCAGCCGATGGCCGGCGTCTCGGGGGACTTCTATGATTTTTACGAGCAGGACGGCCGGTATATCGGAATGGGAATTTTTGACGTATCGGGCCATGGTATTGCTTCCGGCCTGATTACCACCATCGCGAAATCCAATATTTTCCGCCAGTATATTGCGGACACCTCCGCGCCTCTTTCACGGGTGATGGAAAATATCAACACGGTGCTGTGTCGTGAGCTCATGCGTGATACTAATTTTATTACCGGAATACTGCTGCGGTTTGTCGGCAATGAGGTGCGGTGTGTAAGCGCGGGCCATCCTCCCATGTTTGTCAGGAGCGGCCTGGAAACAGTGAAGATGCCGGACAAGGAAAAGGGGCAGGTGATAGGGTCGCTCCTGGGGGTGTTTGATAACGATGTCACGTTTCCGGAATATGCATTTACCGTCGCACGTGGCGATTACATACTTCTGTACACGGACTATCTTGTTGAGAGTCAGAGCAATGTGATAGAACAGTATGGACAGCAGCGGATAATTGACTCCTTCAACAGGGCCGCTTCGGACAGTTCCCTGTCGGCCGGGGATGTTCTGGAAGCAGTCCTCGGGGACTTTAATTCTTTCAACTATGACAGTGACCGCCCCCGTGACGACCTTACCGTAGTGGTGCTGAAGAGGATTGTATAAAAAATTATATTTTGTTGCTGCGCCGCCATATCCGCATTTTTTCTGCTGATTCGATAAGTTCATCCCTGAAGTCCGGGTGAGCGATGCTGATAAGCTTTTCCGCCCTGACCCAGGTTGAACATCCT
>JAKQCH010000105.1 GCA_029573825.1 Spirochaetota bacterium
CAGGTTTTTCTCCGACGACGCCATGGCCCCCTGCAACTCCTCAAGTTCCCGGAGCATAAATTCCGCCCCTTCCCCGTTTTCAAGGAGGATCATCGCCTGGCGGAACTGGGCGTACTTCTCTCCCGCCTCGTCAAGGAGCCGTTTTTTCTCATTAAGCTCTTCGCTCAAATACCCTATGCTCTGAGAATATGCCTGCCACTCCGGCGAATCTTCCGCAGTCCCTTCCGGCGGACGTGTCCCCTGAATTGCCTGCATTTCCGTCACAATGGACTGTACGCCGCGGAGCTCCGCTTCGTAGGCAGTCTTCGCCTCGTTCATCGCCTTTTCGGTGTTCTCTTTCCGCGTCACCGTAACCTCAGCGCTTTCACGGATACCGTTCGCGGTATATTCATTGTCCCCGGTATATTCGCCGGGAAAGGCGTACTTCATGACATCTTCAGCTATTTTCAGACGCCCTTCCCAGTATTCCTTCTCGCGGCGGGCAAGTTCGTAGTTGCGCTCGGCCTCCGTCATCAGGTACGGATCATTTTCCCCTTCGGGATTGAGGCCGTAGAGGCTGTAGATGTTCCGCAGAAAACCGGGGCCGTTCACTCCTTCCATGTTCCGGTTATGGGCGTAGTCCTCCGCCTCCTCCACCAGGGCATCAAGGGTATCGCGGGAGCGCTGCCACCGGCGCAGTTCCTTCTCATAGAAGTAGTAGTTCGATTTCCGGTCCTCAGGGGTGTCCTCGTTAATAACATTGGTATAGGAGACTGTCTGATACTCTCCGCCGCACCCCATGCTGGCTGTATACCGCGATATGGTAAGCGTGTAATGCTCTGTAACCGTGAGGTTTCCTTCGGCGTCCTCTTCCGCGGTAACGCTGTCAAGATTCGGGGCCACAAACAGCGATTCATCAGCCCCGCCGCCGTAGGGCTGTATAACGCCTTCTTCAATCAGACGGTAGTACAGGCTCCCTCTTGTGTCGGTAAAGGCGCTGATCCCCTCCGCGTCGGTATATACCCCCGTCCCCGCATAGAGGTCCCGCATGCGCGTGAGCCATGCCACGTTGTCCACCGCCTGCCCGAAGGACTGCGATCCCGAAAGGGCAATGTCCGCCAGACTCGATGAATGGCTTGCCCACTGTTCATTGAGGACTGAAAAATACTGTTCAAGGTCGTCCCGGGATATTTCCAGGTTCTCTTCAAGTTCCTGTTCCTTCTGTTTCCATTTCTCAATGCCGTCATTAATCTCGGCGGTGATCGTCTGGTACCAGTCCTCCCGTGCCCGGCAGAGCTTCTCGTATGCCTCCTGCCATATCCGGTCACCATCGTCATAGGCATTCTCCGCATTCTCCTTCCAGGTGGTCATTTCATTGAAAAGGGTCTCCTGTGCCCTGTTCCACTTCTGCAGTCCCTTCTCTATGAGGTCCCGGAGCTCTGCCTCCCAGTTGTCCCCTAACCCTGAAAAATCCAGCTCCCCGGAGCCGTCAACGGAAACATTATTGCGGGCAAGGACCCTGTCCTCTTCGGCGGCGAGGTCTTCCCTCGTTTCATTGAGGATATCCTCCGTAACCCTGTCAGCCCGGCCCTGTTCGCTCTCATACCGCAGGGAGGAACTGTCAAACAGCGAATCCCACACCACGCTGTTCCGCTCCCGGTAGTGAAGGCTGTTCTTTTCAAGAGTGAATTCCCTGCGAAGCCGTACCTCGATTGCATCAATTTCCCGTTCATACGCAGCCCGGCTCTGCGCATCAAGAATGTCCCCGGCCTGCCGTGCTGATGCGAGGAGCGTCCCCAGGTGTTCCTCCCACAGCGCCGTGAACCCCGCCGCCTGGGGGTCAATCAGTGCATCCCACGCGCTTATCCGTTCACTTCCGGTAAGGCTATCTGTTGCAGATGTTGCATGCCTGAGTGCCTGCGTCAGGGCCTGCTGGTCAATCTGCGGCACCGCCAT
>JAKQCH010000128.1 GCA_029573825.1 Spirochaetota bacterium
TTCGCGGAGTATAATGCGTCAGGACAAGTAACAAAATATGTCAGTTGCTTCCATATAATTGGTGCGGCGCAGGGGATGTAATGTTTCTTGCAGGTGTGTTGTTACCGCATCATCCTCAATTAACGGGCAGTAAATATATCCTGATAATCATGGTTATGATATTATCCAGAGCATGATTTTCATAGATGTAACGGGTTCTTAACTGTTCGTCCATTCCGGAAGGTTTTTGCTGTATTACAATGCTTTACCTGATTAATGTATTGAAGTTTTACCCGGTTCTGGTAACAGAGGCCTGAGAAGGCCCGAATATTGATAGTGAGATAATATTATATTTTATAATGAAATTAATTTTAAAAATCCTGATCGTCCTGGTCCTTGTTGTGTCCTTCGGAGTGTGTGTATCAGCGGAGGACCTGGAAACAGCCGGTGGTGAGGCGGCACCGTTAGCGGAGAATAAGGGCACTGACAGCAAATCGGACCTTTCAAAAAATGTTACTATTGACATGAAAGTTCTCTATGGCCGCTACAACAATATGCTATCGACAATAAACCTGAGCCAGGAACAGAATGATTTTGTGTATCTTCTCAGCGCAAATTTCAAACGATCCAATGATTTTGGATATAATGATATAACCTATGAAAACTCAAGCTATTATGAAAACAAGCTGGGTTTTACCGGAAACCTTCAGCTGACAGAAAGCTGGCGTGTTATCCTCGATACAGAGGTCAACGGTGACTCACGGGGCATGTTTGATAACACCGTGTATTCCCGTGAGGAGAAGGAGAAGTCAAAGGTTTCAGTAAAAAATGTTGCCAAGCTTTCGACCGCATTTGAAGGATACATCACGGTGGGTGGTGCGCAGTATGTGCACCGGCTTCGTCCTCTTGTTGACACTTCAGAAGGCAACAGCAAACTTAAACAGGTGAATGCCGAGGTCGGAGGTGAGTATATCTGGTCTCCGACAAACAGGATCCGGTTTAATTCGATATTTTATTATTATGATTATTCCGTCGAAGATGTCCGGTGCGACAGGTTTCTCAATAGCGAAATAATTGACGATTTTTATATTACACGTAATATCGGAATAAGTATGGGCCTCAATGTTGACTGGAACAGGGACGGTGATTTCCTTGCCTCCCCCATACTGACATTTCTGATAAAGGACTATCGGTTTGCCACAATAGGTATTGGATACCGGTATGATCTTGTTCCCTTCAGGCCTGAGAATTATTATCTTGAGCAGAAGTATATAATGCCCGCCTACGATCTTCCGCCGGCGCGTGTTCACCGTGGTCACCTGCAGATGGAATTCCGGATGAACAGCTTTTTGGACATAAAATCGCTCTTCTCAGTCGAAAAAAGCGATAATTATTATAATTACTTCCCTGTAACGGGAAATGTGCTCAGCGCTGATACTCTGCCGGTGATTAATTACCGTTCGAAGATCGGTATGGGCCTGTTTTTTTTCGAGCGGATTCTTGAGTTTGAAACTGCGTACGAGTATTCATACTTTGATGCAGATCTCAATGTTACATATCATCCAACCCATCAACTGTCGGGTGCGGTGAAATATAACGGGGAGCTCTGGAGATTTTCCTGGGTCAACAGGTTTCAGGGGCAGGTATATACCGATCCCCGTGACGACAGGCAGCTGGGGGGATTTGTTGTAGGGGAGATTGGAATACAGAGAAAAATGCTTGAAAGCTTTTTTGGATATATCAAAATTGAAAACCTTTACAACAGAAAATATTTTATGCGGGAAGGGTATCCCGAACAGGGTTTGAGTTTTATGGGGGGGGTCCGGATTTTAATTTAAAGTGTTACCATCTCATTAATGGTACTTGACACAAATTTCCATGCCATACTTTATGATAAAGTCTGGTATGGCTGTATCCGGGTGTGACATCCATGAGGTGAATGGTGTATATTTATTTGAACAAATACGATTCATAAGGGAGCGCTCTGATGACCGGCGAGACATTAATTTCTTTTTTTACCTCATTCCCGATGTGGGTTACAATTATTCCGATCGGTATATGTTCTGTTATTTCGTGTACCGTGATTGTGGAACGTTTCATCTATTTTAAAAGAATAGAATATGACTACCGGCTGATTATAAAAAATGTTCTCCACGCAGTGAAATCCGGGAAAGTGGAGGAAGCTCTGCTCTTCTGTGAGAGTTATATCGGACCTATAATAACGGTAATTAAGGATATATTAAAGAGCAGCAATCTCCCCGATGAACGGGAAGGGATTATTCTGGGGTCGACACGAAATGCCATCGTGGCGATTGAAAAAAATGTTGGAATTCTTGCAACCATTGCGACAATTTCTCCGATGCTGGGGTTGTTCGGTACGGTAACGGGATTGTTGAAGGCATTTATTGCGCTCTCTCATGGGGGACCGGAGGCTTCTTCTCTGCTTTCCTATGGAGTTGCAGAGGCCCTTATCACCACAATCCTCGGGCTCCTGGTTGCAATACCGTCGTGGATCTTTTATAATTATATGGTTTCACGTCTTGATTTTTATGTCAGGGAAGTTGAATATATTTCAAACAGTATGTCCACACTGTAGTTTTTCCGGTGTGGGAGAAAAAGTAGTTAACAATTTCTCATGGGTAAACCCTAAGTGTAGTATGGTAAAGCGGATTTGTTACAATCGTAATACAGTATCCCGCCGAATAAAAAAATATATTTATTTTGTATAGTTGAAACAAGCAGGGAAAAACGGGGAGAAAGGCCGTAAAAGGAAAATTCATGGAATGGAGATTTAAAAGCAGGTTTCAGTACCGGTCTGTAATTGATATGACGCCGCTTATCGATCTGGCATTCTCGCTTCTGGTGTTCTTTATGATTTCATATAACGCAAGCCAGGGTAGGGTGTCCTCTATTGTTGTCAATCTTCCCCGGGCAATACAGACCGGTGAATACCGTGAAGGGAATACGATTATTTCCATAAACAATAAAAACGAAGTATTTATAAATAACGCGAAATTCAATCTATCGGCCCTTCCCCGGGAAATCGAGAGCCGCAAGGAAAAGATGAAAAAAGGTACCGTAATTATACGGGGTGACAGGAAGTCAAACTACGAAACGATTGTGAAAATAATGGATTACCTGAACCGATCTGGTATCCCGAAATTTACACTCGCAACAATCAAATCCAACAGGTAATAAGCGTTAGTATGAAGAATATCTGGATGTCGTGTGCGTTATTAGGACTAATTTTATTTATTTCCGGACCATTCGGGGGTCTTTACTCTCAGACATCCCGGTATGAAGGTAAAATCGTAAAGAAAATTCAATTCACTGGCCTTAAGAATGTTGATGAGATTGATCTTCTGGATGTTATCGTGACCGAAGAAGGGTTTCCCCTCCATGCGAAGGAGGTGCGGAAGGACATTCAGTCTGTCTTCAGGGAGGGGCAGTTTGAGAATGTTGTTGTTGAGGTGGATGAATATCGTGACGGTGTGGCTATCCGTTTTAAGTGTAAAGAGCGCCCTATTATCAAGAATATCGAGTTTCTGGGGGCCGATGAAATTAACGAAATGGAGCTGACCAATCTCCTTCTCGTAAAAGAAAATGAGGCATTGCGGCGTGATCTGATCGAAAAAAGCGTGAAGCTCATACGTAAAAAATATGACGATGAAGGATTTTTTAATGCCGTTGTCAAATACGACGTTACGGAAACTCCACGCGATCCCAACTCCGTCAAACTCACCTTCCGGGTTGATGAGGGTGAGGAGATCCGCATTGAGAAAATATCGATTCTCGGAGCCAATGTTATTCCCGATAAGAGCCTCCGGTCAATTATGGAAACTGATGAGACAGGCATTTTCGGGGGCGGTGGGCAGTTCAAGCAGGACATATATGCACAGGATAAGATGAAAATCGTCGCTTATTACAAGGAAAAAGGGTATCTTGATGCCCAGATTCTTGAGGACAATGTCAATTATGAATGGGAGAATCCTGAAGAGCAGGAGAACCGGGCAATATTTATCACAATAAAAGTAACGGAAGGCGAAAAGTACTATTTTGACAAATATACCGTTGAAGGTCACAAAATATTCGACAGCAAAGTATTCTTTGAAAATTTTGAGCAGCGCGAAACGGGCGCGGTTTTTAACAATACTTTATTCCAGAAGGATATGCAGATGATAGCGGGCCGATATGCCCAGCGGGGATATATTTTCGCCAGGGTTATACCGGATAAATCCATCCGTGAAGTAACTGTCAATGTCGATGGTCGAAAAGAGATACGTAAACTTGTGCGGATAGATTTTAAAATCCGCGAAGGACAGAAAGTCCGGATAGAAAATATCGTTATCAAGGGTAATAAAAAAACGAAGGACCGTGTTATCCGCAGGGAGCTCATGGTCCATGAAGGGGAACTTTTTGATTCCTACCGTGTGCAGCGGACCCGGGAACGTGTGTTTAACCTCGGTTTCTTCAAAGAAGTAAATGTGAATGTCCGCCCCGGAAGCAGGGAAGGGCTCGTGAACCTCATTGTTGAGGTTGAGGAACAGCCAACCGGAACAATATCCCTTGGGGGCGGATACGGGACCACGTCCGGATTTTCAATTTTCGCGGATGTTGGCGAGAATAATCTGATGGGGAACGGGCAGAATGTGGGGGTAAGGTTTGAATACGGTCCCTACCGGCGTTCGGTAACACTCCGTTTTCAGGATCCCTGGATTGCGGATACGCTATTCGATAATAGTATACCTCTGGGGTTTAACGCATCGGTATTTTACCAGCTGAATACCATTCCCACAACGTCCATGTTTTCCAACTCAAGCGGAAGGGCCTATTATGACAGGCAGACCATAGGATATTCACTTGGCTTGTATTACCGTTTCTGGGACTTCTGGGGTGTGGGTTCAAACTGGGGCCATGCGTTCAGGAGCTATATCAACCCAACAGGAAACTGCTCAGATGATGTGTTTATACAGGAGTCCAGGGGGACCCAGGAAAAGCGCACGGTGTCCTTTTATCTCTACAGGAATTCAAAGGACAACTACATGAATCCCACAAGGGGACTGTATACGAAGTTTACCGTCGCGTTTACAGGCGGGTATCTGCTTCGCGGGGATGACCACTATATCAAGTATTCTCCGGATATTTATCTTTATTACAGCCCGTTCAATCTTCCCTTTCTGAAGACACATCCAATTGTTGTTGAGCTTCGTGGGAATGCTGACTTTATGCGTCCTCCTTTTCAGCGTGACAAGGTACAGGCAGTGCAGAACTCCACTGATAATCCATGGATTGAGCCGGAGGACAGGCTGCGCATAGGTGGCCCGGAAACGCTCCGCGGGTGGGACTATTATGATTCAGATTTTCCTGATTCATGGCGGATCGGCCTCTTCCACCGGATACTGTACGGTGCGGAATTCAGAATTCCCATCCATCCCCAGATGCTCTGGTTCATCTTTTTCTTCGATGCGGGTTCTGTGTGGACAGACAGCTTCTGGGAGCCGGGACTCATTGATGAATACCAGGACGAAATTCTGGAAGACAGGAGTACCGGTCTGGTTCATGACATCCGGGAGTTCAGGGATATTGACCTCATGAGTTATTTCAGATACTCATACGGGTTCGGTTTCAAGATTCAGATACCGATGATGCCCCTTCGTTTCTGGTTCGGGAGGAAGTTGATATGGTCAGGAAGTGATAATGGGTATTTCAAACCAATCAGTGATTTTAACTTCCAGTTTGGCATCGGGGACATGAGGTTCTGATACTGCAATGTGGCCTTGACATGAATGGAGTTTTGTAGTATAAATAACAATGATTTATTACGGCGGCACATTCCGGAATTTTTATTCCCGTTGTTTGAGAATCCTGACAGGGGGAATGGTATTTTTCTGCGTTGTGTCCGGATGTGTCACTGAAGAAAGAGTCTCCGAGCGAAATGTCCGGATGCGGTATATAAATCTTTCAATTGTTTTTGATTATATGGTCAGCACTGATCCTGAAGCACGGCAGGTCCGTAAAAAGCGGAAAGAAATAGTGACTGCGTTGGATGACATTGAAAGAGTTCTTATGACAGAACCGGATATGCAGAAAAGAAAGTCTCTTTCGGAGAAGCGCAGGGATTACTCAGAACAGATGCAATCGCTCTATGGACGGGAGGAATACTATAAGCGGAAGTTCCTCCAGGACATGAACCGTGCCATTGACGATGTCGCTGTCCGCATGAGAATCGATTATGTGTTCAATATCGGGGAAGGCCTCGTATATTCCCGGAAAGAATTTGATGTTACCGAACAGGTACTGCAGGAACTCAGGAAGGTAAAAAAACGAAATGCTCCTCAATCACGATAATTCCGGTGCTTCACTCATGAAAAAAATCCGCTGCGGGACGCTGGTATTTGCCGCTGTGGCATTGCTCGCATCATGCAGTGATAAAAAAAATACTGCAGTAGAAAAGGCGTTCAGAAGCTTCAGCGGTAAATACGTGGTCCTTGTTGTGAAAAAAGACTTTATGCTCTATGTATACGCACGGGGGTCCGGTGTGGTGAAAAAATACAGGATCGCATACGGCCTAAATCCTGACGGCAAACCGAAGCTCTATTCGGGAGATGAACGTACACCGGAGGGAGTATATTCGGTTTCAGAGATGCTGAGTATGGACGCCGGACAATCAACCGAATCCTATAAAAAGCTGGCCCGTATGAACAGCGTATTTTTCAGGGCCCGTCACGGGCACTATAAGTACGGAAAACGAAATGAGGACCTTGGCGATAATGCCTATGGACCGCGGTTCTTTCTCCTTGATTATCCCGGTACTCATGACAGGGTGCGCTATGAAAAAGGACTCAGGGAAGGAGCGATCCCCGTTGAAAATGGAATTCCGCGCCCGATCGGTCATGGAATTGCTATACACGGAAACTGTGATGTCGAATCAATAGGCCATCTGGCAACAAGCGGATGTGTAAGAATGTATAATGATGATATCGTTGAGCTTGAACAGTATATTCAATTAGGGACGCCGGTAATTATTTTACCCGAATAGATTAAAATGTTGACATTATTGCAAAGTATATGAAAGTGTGGTGGAGAAAAATACGCTGTAATGAGTAAATAATGAATTCGATGGGTTCTCCCCTGAAAATATTATCCAAAAGTTTCGGAGGTGTTGTGTGTTAAATCTGGTGACAGTTGCATTCGCGCAGGTCCAGCAGGCTGCTCCCGCAGCACAGTCAGCCGCGCAGCCGGGTGGTGGGTCCATGTGGACTAGTTTTTTTATTCCAATCATTGCGATGATCGTTATATTCTACTTTCTGCTTATACGTCCTTCACAGAAAAAGGAAAAAGACCGCAAGAAAATGCTGGAAGCTGTTCAGAAGGGTGACAAGGTAATCACTGTGGGCGGTATATATGGAACCGTAGTTAATGTGAAGCCCGAGGAAAATATTATCGTATTGAAGATCGGTGACGGAACGAAAGTCGATTTCGCAAAAAGTGCAATACAATCCAAGGTGTCCTGAAGCATGTAATGAAGGTATTTAATAAAAAGACAGTCGTGTTGATATTATTTGTTGCTGTCCTGGGGTTTATGGCACGTTCGGGAAACGGTCAGGATGCAGGGCAGGGGCAGACGGGTGCAGTAGTGGAGGATAACCGCCAGGCGGTTCCCGCTGCGGCTGTGGAAAAAAAAGAACCGGTATCCAGGGAAGATGCCCGGACAGGTGTGACTGCAAAAGTACCTGAAGCGGCAGAAAAGGCAGTACGCAGGAAAGAGGTGCTGCCACGTCCCGCTGTGCCGGTACGGGTGAAAGAGCAGCCTGCGGCAATCTCTGCTCCGGCGCAGGACCAGCAGTACAATGAATCGGCGAACAGCGGCGGTGTCCTTGAAATTGAAGATGGAATATTCAGGTACGCAAGGATACCGGAGAAAGAGATCCCCGAGGTTACAGCAGACAGTTATATTGCCCCTGATCAGGGTGCAATTGGTGAAATTATCGAATCTCCGGGTGA
>JAKQCH010000141.1 GCA_029573825.1 Spirochaetota bacterium
TTTTCATGGGCAGAATCCATGCTGATCCTTCCTTCCCATATTCTCGAAATTGAAAAACGGAGAAAACATGACATCACAATTAAACAAAAGAAGAACGGATTACATGACTTTTTCCGGACACGATATGTTTCCATCCTCGCGATTGTACTGCGATCCCGATATAAATTCGCGTTTCTGCTTTTTCTTTTTTTTGTCGGTACAATAGTATTCGCCAGGTTTAATACAAAATTTATCCTTTTCCCCCAGAGCGGCATCGAAACCGTTGTAATAAAAGCAGAGTCTCCTACTGGTACCAGCGTTACCCGGATGAGCGAGAATCTGAATTATATTGAAAAGATCATCTCGCAGCTTCCAAAAACCGAGCTCCTGAGTTATACTTCCCGTGCAGGAATAATGTCCGAAGGAGCCAATGATCCCAACACCAAGCGCGGTGCGGAATATGGAATTATCCTCGTATATCTGACTCCGGAGGAGAAGCGGCAGCGGACAGCGGACATTATAATGGATGACATCAGAAAAAAGACAAAAAAATATATTGAACAGAATGTCTTTAATTCGCTGGAATTCAGGTATATACGCAACGGGCCCCCTGTGGGAAGCCCTGTCGCTGTCCGGATTAAGGGTAATGATTTTGAAGTACTGAAAAAGATCGCCTCACAATACAAACAGTACCTGTCCGGTATAAAAGGCCTTAAAGATGTTAAGGATAACTTTGAAGAAGGAAAAGACGAGATCAGAGTATATGTTGACGAACGGACCGCGGCAGTCGCAGGGATCACGGTGGCAGATGTCGCGAGTACTCTTCGCACATGCTTTGAAGGTACCGTGGCCACGGAGATAAAAAAGACAGATGAGGAAATTGATATCCGTGTCAGGTTTCCACTTCACCTGAGAAAAAATATCGATACCCTCAGAAATGTAAAGATTGCAAACAAAACAGGAAGGCTGGTTCCCTTTTCCAGGGTAACCAGAATTGAGGAAACAAAAGGGATCAGTGTTATAAACAGAAGAATGTGGCGGCGCGCCATCACAGTTACTGCGGAAATTGACGAACATGCAAAAGACATTACGTCAAGCAGGGTAAACCTGAATCTCATTCGTGATTTCCGGAATATCGAAGACAAATATCCCGGTTATACCGTCGCCTACGAAGGGGAGTTCAAGGACACCCAGGAGTCGCTGCAAAACCTCGTGCGGTCATTCATTATTGCGGCGCTGGTAATATATATAATCCTTGTGGCACTGTTCCGTTCCCTCCTTCATCCTCTTGTTATTATGGGTGTTATTCCGCTTACCATTATGGGGGTAATCTGGACCTTCTTTTTTCACGGACTTCCCCTGTCGTTTCTTGCGATCATGGGACTTGTGGGGCTTACCGGGGTCGTCGTCAATGATTCCATCGTGTATGTCGACTTCATTAAAAAGGCCCGGCTGAAGGGCATCGAACGCATAGATGCAGCCATTGAGGCGGGAAGAAACAGGCTGCGGCCTATCTTTCTCACCACAGTGACAACGTTCTTCGGTCTTATTCCCACCGCGTATGGAATCGGTGGAAATGACCCGTTTCTGAAGCCAATGGCGATTGCAATGGCATGGGGGCTTGTGTTCGGAACAGTGATAACACTTTTCGGGACTCCTGTACTCTACAATATTCTCACCGATATCCGGCATCTGTTTTTCCGTGAGAAAATGGAAGGAGTTGAACGTGATCCCCTGAGTGAAAAAATCGGTGAAACAATACAGCAGATTCGGGGAAAGGTGAGAAAAAAATAGCCGGATAAAACCAGGCCAGGAGAAATGCCATGAAAATCGCACAGGATATCATAGCCCTTATCGGCCATACTCCGCTTTTGAGGCTGAACAAAATCTCCAGGGAAGGAAATGCTGAAATTCTTGCTAAACTGGAATTCTTCAACCCCCTTGCCTCCGTGAAGGACCGTACCGCGAACGGGATGCTCTCCGCAGCTGAAGCTGAGGGCCGCATAAACAGCGCAACGGTAATCATTGAGCCCACAAGCGGAAATACGGGTATCGCCCTGGCATATTTGTGCGCTGTAAAAGGATACCGCCTGATTATAACAATGCCTGAAAGTGTGAGCATTGAGCGCAGAAAACTGATCACTGCCTTCGGCGCTGAACTGGTGCTGACCCCTGCGCAAAAGGGTATGCCGGGCTCAATTGAAAAAGCTGAAGAAATTGCAGGGGAAATTAAAAATTCTTATATTCCTTACCAGTTCAAAAATCCCGCAAATCCGGATATTCACCGTACCACAACAGCTGTTGAAATATGGGACGATACCGACGGCGCTGTTGATATCTTTATTGCCGGTGTTGGAACCGGCGGAACAATAACGGGAGTCTCGGAAGCATTAAAGAAGAAAAAGCCATCCCTGAAATCAATTGCCGTGGAACCCCGCGACTCGGCAGTCCTTTCCGGCGATCCCCCGGGACAGCACATGATACAGGGAATAGGTGCCGGTTTTATACCCGAGGTGATGAACCTCAGTATTGTGGATGAGATATTCAAGGTAACCAATGACGACGCCCTTAACATGGCCCGACGCCTCGCGCGGGAAGAGGGAGTTTTGTGCGGAATATCCTCCGGGGCAATTATTCACGCTGCCCTTGAAGTTTCAAAAAGAAAGGAACATACCGGGAAAATGATTGTTGCCATTATATGTGATACCGGCGAACGGTATCTCAGCACTCCGCTTTTCGGAAGTTGATTCCATCTGTTTACTACTGGAAAAAATTCACTGTAAACCTTTTTTATCATTAAATTTTACTGATTTTATTGCACAGGCCCTTCATTTTCAATATTATTTATCATTGATATCAGCACGCCATGAAAGAGCT
This sequence comes from Spirochaetota bacterium, assembly GCA_029573825.1. Taxonomy (GTDB): domain Bacteria; phylum Spirochaetota; class UBA4802; order UBA4802; family JAGODF01; genus JAKQCH01. The sequence continues at coordinate 2,857 of JAKQCH010000141.1, forward strand.
CATTGTAAAATGGTATATGCAGATGCTCAGTTACCCTGATAACCGGGGATACGGGAATGGACCTCGTTGGTGTTATCTTGTTGACATGCAGTTTTCCACATGTAGTATACTTTGAGAGATGTGCGGAACCGGCGGACTCTTTGCTTGTCCCGATGCCGGGCATCGCAATTATCATAACAAAAGAGGTTATGCCATGGTTGAAAAAAAATCTCCCAAAAAGAACCTGACCCCGTCGACAAACGAATTTCAGGGTACCGATATCAACGCCATTCAGAATTCTTTTGTAAACCATCTGGAGTACTCATGCGCAAAAGATGAATATTCCGCGACCAGATTTGACCTCTATAACAGCATTGCCCTTGTTGCACGGGACAGGCTTATTGAACGGTGGATAGAAACCCAGCAGGCATATTATGATGTTGATGCGAAACGGGTATATTATCTTTCCCTGGAGTTCCTTGTTGGACGGACCCTCGGCAACAGCCTCATCAACCTCGATCTGTACGACACCTCTGCGGACGCGCTCAAGGAACTCGGATATGATCTTGAGGAACTCCGGGAGGTAGAATGGGACGCGGGATTAGGCAACGGCGGACTTGGAAGGCTTGCGGCGTGTTTCATGGATTCCATGGCTTCTCTTGAACTTCCTGCCTACGGTTATGGCATCCGGTATGAATATGGAATATTCCATCAGAAAATAATCGATGGCTATCAGGTTGAGGCCCCGGATAACTGGCTCCGGTATGGAAACCCATGGGAATTTCCCCGTGCTGAATACCTCTATCCTGTACAGTTTTACGGCCGCGTTCACCAGTACAAGGACCCTGACGGCGGCATCAGGTTTGAATGGGTGGATACGGATAACATCATGGCAATGGCCTATGACACCCCCATACCGGGATACCGGAACAATACCGTCAATAACATGCGTCTCTGGTCGGCAAAGGCGACCCGTGAATTCAACCTGCAGTATTTCAATGACGGTAATTATGAAAAAGCAATAAATGAACGCACGTATTCTGAAACAATATCAAAAGTTTTGTATCCCAAGGACGAGTCATTTCAGGGAAAAGAACTCAGGCTGAAACAGGAATATTTCTTTGTTTCAGCGACGCTCCAGGACATCATCAGGCGCTTTAAAAAATCTCATCAGGATTTCACCTTGCTCCCGCAAAAGGTGGCGATACAGCTGAATGACACCCATCCGTCAATTGCGATCCCTGAACTGATGAGGATACTCATGGATATCGAGGGAATCGGGTGGGACCAGGCATGGGACATCACCACGGCAACGATGGCCTACACCAATCATACAATTCTACCTGAAGCCCTTGAGAAATGGCCGGTTCGGCTAATAGAAACAGTACTCCCCCGTCATATAATGATTATCTATGAAATAAACAGGCGTTTCCTTGAAACAATTAAAAAGCTTTATCCGGGCGATACCAACCGTCTGCACCGTATGTCAATCATTGCCGAGGGAGCGGAAAAGCAGGTCCGCATGGCCCACCTTGCAATTGTGGGAAGTCATTCTTTAAACGGTGTCGCCGCCCTGCACACAGAAATCCTGAAGGCCAATCTTTTCAGGGATTTCTATGAGATATGGCCTGAGAAGTTCAACAACAAGACCAACGGGATAACCCAGAGACGGTGGTTGAAGCTCTGTAACCCGGGCCTTTCCAGTCTTATTTCCGCAAAAATAGGAGAGTCATGGACCACCGACCTTTATGATCTGAAAAAAATCATACCTTTCGCAGAGGACCCGGCATTCCAGGAGCAATGGCAGTCAGTAAAGCGGCGGAACAAGGAACTCCTCGCCGATTATATCCGTGAGCATAACGGAATCGAAATCAACATTGATTCAATTTTTGACTGCCAGATCAAACGGCTCCATGAATACAAACGGCAGCTCCTCAATGTCCTCCATGTCATCACACTGTATAACAGGATCAAAAAACATCACGGCGGTGATATTGTTCCCCGCACTGTTATTTTCGCCGGTAAAGCGGCTCCCGGTTATTTCATCTCCAAGCTTATTATCAAGCTCATCAACGCTGTTGGTGACGTGGTAAATAACGATCCGGAAGTCGGAGACATGTTGAAGGTCGTCTTTATTGCCAACTACTCTGTTTCACTGGCGGAAAAAATAATTCCCGCGGCAGACCTTTCAGAACAGATATCAACCGCAGGGAATGAAGCTTCAGGGACAGGAAACATGAAATTCGCACTGAACGGCGCCCTCACAATCGGAACACTTGACGGAGCGAATGTTGAGATAATGGAGGAAGTGGGAAAAGACAATATTTTCATTTTCGGGCTCACTGCGGATGAAGTGGCGGACAGGAAATTTTCCGGCTACAATCCCCAGACCGTGTTTAATGGGAATCAGGAACTGCAGCAGTGCATCAATATGATCAGCAATGGTCATTTTTCACAGGGTGACAGCAGCCTCTTCAAACCTATAACTGATTCACTGCTCCACCACGGTGACCAGTATATGCTCTTTGAAGATTACGATGCCTATGTAACATGCCAGGAGGAAGTCAGCAGAACCTACCGGGACAGAAAAAAATGGGCACGGATGTCAATCCTTAACTCCGCCAACATGGGAAAGTTTTCTACGGACAGAACAATCAGCGAGTATGCAGAAGATATATGGAACGCGAAACCGGTACATGTAAAAATACCTGAAAAAAAGCCTTCGTGATGTATCAGGCTAATATCCGGAAACTGCCGTTTTCCAGAAATATCAAGAACGCGGGATCGATGTTGCTTCCGTCAAGGGCGTACATCAGTTCACCGGTGTCTGCATCGAGTACGATCTGATCCCGGGCTTCTGTATAATTCCCGTCCCACCCATGATACGAGTTCATAACCTGTAATGTAGCAAAAATTGTGCTGCAATAAAGAATCGAGGTCCCATATATATTTTCAAATTCATTCTCAAATTCAATCACCGTGCCCATCGGTTCCCAGTCGTTGTCCCGTGCTACTTCCAGAATGTGCTCCCATTCCTGAAGAGTACACTCATATACCGCGTTTCCTGAAATACTTCTGAACTTCATGTCCCTGCCGCTCCTGTGTCCATTAATCATGCATGGCACGTCCACATTGTAAACTGCTGCTATTGATCCTTTTTAACAAGAATTATCATTTCATTTTCTTTTTTTTGAATAAAACCTGCAAATTCCCTGAACGCTGGATAGTCCTCCACCGGTATTCTTTTTGCCAGGTAGGATATTTCCCCCGTCACCCTTATTGTATTTCCTTCATCAATTTTCTCGTAGGAATACCGGGCCGCAAATTTTTTATGCACATAAGAACCCGTTTCCGGCATCCGGTATACAGTGTATCCCCGGGGTATTGAATAATCAATATGCTCCCGTACGCGGTATCCGGTGCTCATAATGATCGGGAAGTTTCTTGATTTCCTGATGGCATAGTTTTTGTACACCCCTGAATCCTGCATAAAGGCCCGGAACATAATTTGGCCGTTTTCATGCTGCACGAAGTTTGGTGCCTTAATTGTATAGGAATATGAAACGGGATTGTCCTTCGCTGAATTCAGCACGGTAAGGTCTTCAATGATGGATCCGGTGAAACTGTTGTTCCAGTATTCAGAAATTGTTGTTTTTAGCCGGCCCCGGTCCATCAGGCTGTGACGTGTTGATGGCGCGAACAGTCCCCCCTCTTTAAAAAATGTCCGTTTAATCACTGCCCCTCTGTCATCCATTATCTTCACGGTGTTGGATATTGTAAGACTGTTTTGTGCGAACAGCGTGCTCTCCACCGGAATAAACCGGTAACCATTTCCATCGACTACAAACGCCGTCACCCCATGATCGGAATCAGGGATCTCTCTGAAGCCGGAAAACCTTGCGGTGCCATCCAGAAAAAACCCCCCGCCGATATTCACATAACAAATTGCGTGATTGAAAATACCCAGAAAAGGAAAAGACGTGTCAGCCATGCCGCTGGCTGCAGTTCTCACCAGAGCAATGGCGGCGTCAATGCCCGCAGCACGGAGCATCGCAGTCAGCACAAGGCTGATGTCCTTGCAGTCGCCCATTTTTGAATGATAGGTTTCATCGGAACGCCGCGGCTGAATACTCCCGATACCAAGCTCAAATCCCACATACCTGATTGTGGAGGTAACGTGGTTAAAGATTTTTCTTACCTTCTCGGTATCACTGTCTCCGGGACTTATGACAGCGGCGAGGTCACGGGTCATTTCCTCGCTCATGACTATCCTGTCCCGCAGCATCTGCGAATACCATGTATACAGCTCGTTCCAGGTGCGGTGCGTGGTGCAATAAACCGTGGGCAGAATTTCAGAGTAGTGAGGCATGGCGGATTCCTTGAGGTAGGGCTCAATATTTTTCACTGCAACCCGGTATATCAACCGCCCTGACATCGCGCTTTTTTTGACTTCTCCGTTTTTAAATCCCGTAAGGTGAAAATAAATTTTTTTCTGTTCCGGGACACTGATAACGGTATTGCTGTGTACGGTACGATAACTGCTTCCCGCAAACACCCGTGCACCAAAATAGTTTTTATATATCTCACCGCTCCGGCTTGTTATCCTGTAACGGAACTGAATAACACTTCCCTTCCGCACTGACGGGACCCGCACAACAAAGGCCATGAGATTGTAATACAGCCTGCTTTCAGGATCAGAGAGCGAACGCGTGACATATTCCGACGTATCAACCTTTTCATTACCGTTTATCACGGAACATTCAAGGTTTTCAAGACGGTCAGTCGAAGGATCAAGGACTACACTGAACTGGGAAAATGTATTGACCGCGCTTTCGTCGTTGACCGCGACCACCTGGTGTACCCGTTTTTCATAGGAGCCCTCGTCAAATACCCGATATGCGGTTTCATTCAGGAGATACACCGCAGACTCATCCCTGAACTCATTGCCTTCCAGGGCGAGCTGTTCAGGGTCCCGCTTCTCAAGATACTGCTCAAGGGGCACATCAACGGGATCGATAACCGCAAGATACCGTTTCAGAGAAAAATTTTTCGGGTCAATACCCATCGATCTGTGGAGATAGTATTTTGCGAGGAGATCGTTTCCCAGTTTATGATATACTATTCCTGTCTGAAGAATCGCGCTGTTATGGCATGGTGACATATTCAATATCGAGGAAAGGAACGGCAGCCTGGTACGGTCTCCCTTTGTTATGCCGGATAGTGATGAAAGCCTGAGCCGTATCCGGGTGCTGTTGGGAAAAGTCGCCAGGGAATGTGACAGTATCTCCATCGCCTCCTCATAACGTCCGGATTTTTCGAGGCACGTTACATAGTGTTCAAGCACCTCGCGGGATGTCCTTTCCCTTCTATATAATTTTCCGAAATGCTCTGCAGCCATACGATACTGTTCCAGTTTCATCGCCGCATGCGCCTTAAGATAGACGCTCTTTTCACGGTAACAGGGCGAAGGGATGCTTTCCGAAAGCTTTCCCGCCTGATGATACCATCTCTTCCGTAAAAGCAGTTTTCCCTGAAGGTAATAATAAAAGGGAGCATCGGGATCGATTTCACGTATCCTGTTGATCAGTGGCTGCGCTTCATACAGTCTGTTCCGGATCAGCCGGAGTTCAACAGCTTTTTCGAGGGCTTCTATGCTGCGGGGATTAAGGAGCAGCGATTTTCTGTAATGAAGATCCTTTGCTCCCCATTTTTTTTCAATTAACCCGCAATAATACTCTGAAGGCGACCCATATAACGTTGAATCTTTTGACGCATTAAAAAAACCAATCCCCTGCCGTTCCCTGTCATTATGCAGCCCTGATTGCAGAAAAAAATATCCCAGCCGGAAATTATCTCCTTCCGACAGGGACTTTTTTTCCTGAAGCACTTTCAGGGAGGAGAAAAAAGAGACCTCAGTACCGAGCGCTGTTCCCGTAAATGATGCAAGCGGGTGTTCCGCCCTCAGGGATACCGGCACATCGTTATGATCTGTCATACGGAGTGATATTTTAATGCCTCCTCTTTCATGAGACCCCGTCTTAATGAGAATTCTGTGTATTCCCGCTGATAATCTCACACCAATCCGGTACTGGTCCCTGCCGAAAGAATGCAGCTCCCTTCCTGAATATACCTTTTTCCCGTCAATAAAAATGTCGGTATACCCTGACCTTCCCAGATGCAGGATATAGGAACCGGCTTCCGGCACACGAAATGCCGTAAGCAGATAAAAAAGAGAATCCTCCGTTGATTCGAAAATCTCATCCATGTCCACAATTCCCCGGACATCGGCAGAGGTACGGAACCAGGGCATTTCACACAATTTTCCCCGGTAAACTGCTCCTTCTGATATTTCCTTCTCCGGCGGCAGCACCGCGTTGAAATCTGAAAGACCGCTGTTTTCGAAGGGACCAGTCATCATGAAATGACTGAAAAACCCAAGAGAGTCTCTAACAGTGAGGGACGCTGCAGTTTTTCCTGTCTTCCAGAGAATATCATTTTCCAGCAGCCCCAGGCGTCCCAATAGATAACGGTTCCCCCTTACCCCGGGGCTCACCGACCGTATTCTGCCGCAGGATGCAAGGCCTTCTTTATAGAGCCCGGAATGGACCATTAATTCTTTGATTCGGAAAATGTTTGCATCAATGAGGAGGGGGTCCCGCAGGGAGCAGGTCTGCTGAACAACAGAACGCAGTGCGCCGATATAATCTCCCAGGGATTTCCTGGTGAAATAGTCATGATCACCTTCGATATTGCCGGAAATCGGAACCCGCACAATAGCGATGAAGACCGCAATCAAAATAGTTATTGAGAATTTTTTCTTTGACGAATTCATTGCCTGTGTATATAGTACAATCAGTTTTTATGCCGTCAATAACACGGCACCCGGAAAGGTGTATAACCTTTCCTTCTCTCCGGAAGGCGGAGTTGGGAATAATGCCGTTTTCGATTGATAAAGAACATATCAAAAACAATACTGGATGATTGTAACATATAAAAATATTATGATGACAAGTACAAAAAATAAATTTTCCCGAAGATACAGGGCAATCGCTGCAATCGCAGTTCCGGTTGTCATATCGATAATGGTACTGCTGACACAGAATATGACCGTAAGCAGTTCATATATTTCCGATCTTGAGAATCCATTTTTTGACGTTTTTACTCTTTACTTCTATGATGAAAAGGACGAAGCAAAAAATCGTCTGCGGCAACTGATGGGAGAGGATAAATACCGGACACATGCGTATATCAATTATGGTGTTTTAAATGAACGCGAAAAAAACTATACCGGGGCGGAAGCATACTATCAGAAGGCCCTGAAGGAAGGTGATCACAACTCGCTTCTGTATCTTGTCAGCCTTATAGATTCAGCCTTTCCTTCAAAAATGCTGTCACTTCTTGACTCCTGTTCGGAGATAGACAGTTCCCGAACATACTGGATTGAATATGAGAAAGCCGCGCATTATATGAAAACAAATAACATCGAGAAGGCCTTCAGCTGTCTTGAAAAGGCGGTGCGTTCCGGTTTTTATTCCATGCAGCTGTTATCATCCGACCCTGTCTTCGGCGCGGTGCGGGATCATCCCCGGTATGCCGAACTCCTCAGAGAGACGGGAAATAACCGCAGTAATTTCAGGTCCATCAAACAGGCCCTGGAGAAAGCAGAGGAAAATTTTCTGGAAAAACAACCCTATGGCATTGCGAAGGAATTGAAACAGTATCTTGACCTTGATATAAGGCGCCTTCCCGCTGTTGAGGAACAGCTTGCCTCGTTGCTGAAAACAGATATTCAATTCAGGGACCGCTGCGTACTTCTTTACTGGCTTGCGGGACTCCGCGTGAAGAAGGGGGATATAAGCGGCGCACAGCGATATCTTACCCAGTTCACTGCAATGATAAACTCCGGTACCCCCGACAGGACCGGATTTAAAAAAGTTGTCCAGGCATACCAGAAAGATATCCTGCACAACGATCCGGCGATGAAAAAGCTCATACAATAATTTCTGTGAGATCAGGTCTCATGATGCCGAAGTGAGATTATACCCCGGGATTACTCACCACTACTTCACAGCACTCATCACCCCTGTTCAGGTTTTTCCTGTGCTCAACACGCAGTGTCGCATCTTTTCCAAAAAGACCGCGGAAAATTCCCTCATAGGTCTGGACAGTTACAATTCCACAGTCGGCAATACCGGCCTTCGCGATCATTTTCTGTGTTTCACAATCAGTGACACGGATTATTATTTCATTGTTTTCCACGGTAACATCTCTGCCTTCAATTTTCAGGACTTCACTGAGTATCTGCAGCGCTTCAAGAAAACTGTCCGGCCATACCGGTGCCGGGATAATGCTGGTACGCACTTTTTTCCCGAATCCGTACGCAAACCGTGTCCATGCAGCGACATCCATATCCCATGCAGTTTCAATTCCCAATTTTTCAGCAACTGCGAGAAACCAGGCCCCGTCAAGGCGTGTAAATGAATACTGTGCCATTTCAATAAGCAGCTCCGGTAATACTTTTTTTCCGGACAATTCCATGATGGTTCCCCCGATTCTTTATTCTGAATTCTGTTATAAACTTTTTCAGGGATGTGTCAAGCGCAAATAGAGCAATCGCTCGTTTTTTAGCGGAAAATGACAGCAGCTATTTGCCAATGCAAAACCGGCTGAAGATTGAATGCAGCACATCATCAGGTGTTATCTCGCCCGTTATCTCCATAGTGGTGTCGATAAGTTCCTGCACGACAAAGGCTATTATTTCAGGCGGCTCACCTTCACGGAGGAGAGACTTTATCCTTTCGCAGGCGGCACGTGACTCCTCAAGAAGCCCGATAATTCTCATATCGGAGATAAAGAAATTCCGGTACTCAAGAAATTCACTCTGCAGACGGCGAGACAATTCCTGTTCCAGCTCCTGCAGGCCGCTTCCGGTTTTCGCGGAAAAGGGTATGACAGGATACCCCGCGTCTTCTGCGAGCTTCTTCAACAGTTCCGGCGCGGCGATTTCCGGGACCAGGTCAATTTTATTCGCAAGGCAGATGGTTTCTTTCCCGGGGAGAGATTTCAGAATGTCCCTGTCGGCTCCGGCAATTCCCTGTACCGCATCGATTACCATGACAATGACAGGGGAGGATACAATTTTTTCCCGGCTCATCTCAATTCCGCGCTTCTCAATTTCACATCCCGGAACATCAATCCCGGCGGTATCAAAGAGATTCACATGAATACCGGCAAACTGAATCGTTTCCTTTATGAGGTCTCTGGTGGTACCAGGGATGTCTGAAACGATTGCGCGCTCGGAATTGAGAATACAGTTCAGAATACTTGATTTCCCGACATTCGGTTTTCCAACTATGGGCACATCAATGCCGTGCGACAACCGCTCGCCGACCCTGCATCTTCCCAGAATATCGGTGAGAAGCCCGTGTATTGCATCGATTGCGGAACCAGCGCCTGCATCCGATTCAAAAGCGTCATCTTCATCGGCAAAATCAATGCGGCATTCAATATCCGCCTTGAGAAGAAGCAGGCTGTCCCGCACGTCATGGATTTTCTCCCGGAGGGATCCGTGCATCTGATTCAGGGAGGCTTCAATTTCCCATTCACTCCGGGCGCGGATAATGTGATTGATCGCTTCCGCCCCGGTGAGGTCAATCTTGCCGTTCAAAAACGCGCGCTTGCTGAATTCTCCCGGTTCCCCGTGTCGGGCTCCCTGTGCAATAAGGAGCCCGAGTATTCGTTTAACAATGATAGGATTTCCGTGACAGCATATTTCCGCCATTTCCTCTCCGGTAAAGCTCTTCGGAGATTCATAATAGACTGTGATTACATCATCTAATTTTTTCCCTTCGGAAATGATTGAACCATAGGCTGAGACTCGTGGGAGCAGCGCTTCCGGCCGGCTGAAAATGCGGTGGAGAATACTCAGTGATTCGGGCCCGCTCACCCGAATCACCGCAATTGGAGCCTGTAATAATGATGTTGAAAGTGCACAAATTGTATCTTCTGTCACGTCTTTCTGCTGATAATTATTTATTTGGTGAAATCTTCACTTTTCTGTAAATACCCTGGCCTTCACTTTTTGTAATGACCCGTGAATCGTTCTGCAGCGTTAAATGAATAAGTCGGCGTTCAAAGGGATTCATCGGTTCAAGTACCCAGGGTTTACCGGTCCGTATTACCTTGACCGCAATCTCTCTGGACATTTTTCTGAGGGCGCGTTCACGCTTTGCCCGATACGCCTCGATATCAAGTATAATTTTCTTTTCAGTTTTTGTCTGGTGGTTCACAATTAAATTGACGATAAACTGCAGGGCCTCCAGGGTCTTTCCCCGTTTCCCTATAATAAGTCCTGAATACTTGCTTTCCAGTTCAATATATACTTTGTTCTCCCCTTCCTTCAGGTCTCTGATGTCACCATCGATCCCCATCTTTGTTAATATTCCTTTAAGAACTTCAGATGTCAGCTCCCCGACATCTACCGTGTTCTCATTGTAATATACTCGAATTTTTGCCGGCCGTGAAACGCCAAATCCAAATATTCCGCTTTTACCCTGGTCCAGTATTTCAACTTCCACATCCGATGTTGTACTCAATCCAAGCTGTGCCAGTGCTTTTTTTTTGGCATCATCAGCTGTCCTTCCCTCGACTTCTATAACTTTCATATATACCTCCCAATAAATGACATGGTCTATCATTTAATAATAGAAAATAATTTCATTGTGCGTTTCTGGTTGTCTGTTTCTGTATGAATGAAACGCCGACATTCCCTACGAGCCTGACATTTACGCAACAGCCTCCTTTGCCGGTTTTTTGTTGATATACACCTGATGCAGCACCTGTAACACATTCTGCATGATCCAGTAAATAATGAGACCGGAAGGCATATTCCAGAAAATAACGATAAATATTAATGGCATTAGCTTGATAAACATCTGCTGCTGAGAGGAATCACTGCCCGGCGTCATCTTCTGCTGGAGAAACGTTGTTATTGTCATAATAATTGGAAGAATATTGATATTAAAACCGCTGATCTGAAAAATAGTATCAGGCATGGAAAGATCCTGTATCCAGAAAATAAACGGCGCATTCCATAAATCTATTGAATTTATCAACGCACTATAGAGCGCAAAGAAAAATGGCATCTGCAGAAGCAGCGGGAGACAGCCGCTCAGGGGGTTTACTTTCTCTTTTTTGTACAGCTCCATAACCTTCTTGTTCATCACTTCAGGTTTGTCTTTGAATTTTTCCCTTATTTCCTTGATCTTCGGATTTAATTCCTGCATTTTGCGCATTGAATCAGTCGATTTAATGGTAAGGGGCAGCAGCAGAATTTTTGTGAGAATTGAAAAAATTACAAGGGCCCATCCGAGATTTCCCACCAGCAGGTTTATCTTAAAAAGAGCCCACAGTACAAAGTCCCGTATCGGTTCAATCATCCAGTTTATATCTGCGGCGTCTATCAGACTTGTATCAACCGCCGTCAGCTTCTCTTTATTCTTTTCTCCCACATACACCTTGAAGGACCGGCTGACGCTCTCTCCAGGATTTATCGGATCAACCGGTACATACATTCCTGTACGGTATCCGTGATTGCTTCTGCCTTCGTGAATGACTCCGGAACCATTGAAGCTGTCAGCGACCATCACCATGAGGAAATACCTGCTCATCAGACCAACCCACTTTACCGTTCCGCGTTCACGGACTGTATCGACGGCACTTGAGAATAATCCTCCACCCTGAGAACCCCGTTCAAAATCGCCATTAATATGATATATGCTGCTGATTATATTGTAGCTGTTGTTAAAATCCATGGTTGGGCCCACAAAATCGGGACTGGACGCAATAAAAATATTATCCGGCATGGAAACGGTGCTGTTTCCCCGGTTGGTAAAACGATATTCAAGATTAAAGAAATACTTGTCCTTATGAAAGGTATAAATTTTTTCAATCCGGATTGGTGTTCCCTGCGTGTTCCGTGCGACGGTAGAAAACCTTACTTTCGCATCGGAATCCTTTTCAACATTCCACAATGCGCTGTTCAACTCATTACCGTTCACAAACTCATTGTCATTCTGATAAAAATTCAGGTCCTGTATGCCTGTTGCATTGAGGTTATTGCTTTCAAGTACCTTCCCCGGGACAACAAGTTCTATCTGCCTGTCCTTGTAATTATATACGAGGCTGGTTATTGCGCCTCCTTTATTTGACAGACGGACGGTGTATTTATCCGTTTTCAGGGAAACATCTGTCTCGGCAATGTTTCCGCCTCCCTGGATCTGCAATCCGCCGCGAGTACCAGTTGCGGTAGTGGTAGTAGTTGTTTCTGCAGCACGCCCCTGACTCCGCGCGGCAGGCTGAGTACTGCTCACAGTCTCCTGAGGAGCGCTGGTATCAACAGCAGAAGTCTGAGGGGGGGGAACAGGTTTGAATACTGCATACCACAAAAGCCATACTCCCAGAGACAATGTGACAGCAAGTAACATTTTTTTATCCATGATAACTCCAGCCAATAATGAATTATATCAATGCTTCGCAGGAACAACAGCAATAAGGGAAATGACAGGTCATTTCCGCATTCCCGCGGGCACAATATCAGAGAATAATCAACACATATTAAGAACTACATGAGAGGAGGCAAAGAGGGAAAAAGGGGTTGATCAGGGAACAGGATCATATCCGCCTTCACAAAAAGGGTTACATCTGAGAATTCTTTTAACAGCCATATATAATCCCCTGAAGGGACCATGTTTTTTTATTGCACCGACAGCATAATCCGAGCATGTCGGATAAAATCTGCACGCCGGCGGTAATACAGGAGAGAGCAATACCTTATACACCGCAACCACCGCAAGTAATACAACGCTTAATCCTTTCCGCATGTATGCCCTGATACTCATTTCAATAATCCAGCTTTTTGGAATACACTCCCGATATTACGCCTTATTTCAGAAAAACCGAATAAATGGAAATCATTCTCCGGTTGAATAATAATATAATAACCCTCATGCAAATCCTTAAGTAAATCGCGACACACAGCTCGTATTATTCTTTTTGCTCTATTCCGTATTACTGCATTACCATACTTTTTTCTCAACGCGATTCCAATCTTAACATTTCCGGGCAGTATTTCTTTTTCCGGTCCACCCTCTTGCCTGTGCGTTTTCTGTATGCCGCAGCTGCCACATGGTAACACAATGATCCTGACACCGTTTCCCTTGAACCGTCTTCCTCTCGTAAAGACCTTATGAAAAACTTTCCTCCCCTTTAAAGAATATCTTTTTTTCACAAATCACAAGCCGGCAAATATTCTATTTGCACGGCATTTCATCAGAAACGGTAAGTTTATATCGGCCTTTTCTTCTTCTCCGTCGCAGTACTTCCCTTCCTTCAGGTGTGCTCATTCTGGCCCTGAAACCGTGTTTTCTGGCTCGCTTGAGATTGCTCGGCTGAAACGTCCTTTTCATATCTGTTACCCCTTCACAATTAGTATCAGTTAATTGCTGTATTAGATTTTATTATTCTCCTCTCCCCGGGTACTATGAAACCATATTGCGTATCTGTCATGCCTGTGATTTCGCAAGAGCTGATTCAAAACGATATGAACTCACTGACTATCGCCGTCTGGAGAGGTATATTTACCTGTGTTATGAGAAAACTACAGAAATTGGTGCAATCATCCGAAATATTTTACTATGAGTCAATACAATTTTATCAATTAAGCGATTATTAATCAACATTTCCATTTAAAATCAGAAAAATATATTTTTTATTTTTTAATGTCATCTATCTGCTACCCTATAGCAGGAATAATTAATATCTCCCGGGGATGATTATTCTTTTTCTTGACCTTATCAGGACAGCACCATAGGGTTATCTTCTTATAAAAGGGATACGATGGACGCAATAAAAAGAACTACTTCCGCCACAGTTTCCGATATTATCGACTCGGTACGCCTTGACCTGTATCTTGCCCGCCGGTTCAATTATCTGAGCCGTTCGCAATGGCAGGATGAGATAAAATCCGGCAAAATTTCAATAAATGGCGCCCCTGCTCATCGTCCCCACCGCATGGTATCACCTGGAGACACGCTCCTGTATCACGGCAGGGACATCATTGAACCGCCTGTTGACAGGGACTTCACTGTTCTGTATGAAGATGAGAACCTGATAGCGGTAAGTAAAAGCGGCAATATCCCGACACATCCCTCAGGTCGATTTTTCAACAATACCCTCTCCATGGTGCTCCAGGATCATTGCAGGTGCGCGGTATACCCGCTCCACAGACTTGACAGAGAAACTTCCGGCATTATTCTGTTCGCCAAGAATACCGGATTTGCCTCTGCCATGCACACCCATATAAAAAATGCCGCAAAATCTTACATCGCAATTGTACATGGGAATATGCCTGATTCTGCATACAGAATTTCATCACCAATCGGGAATGACTCCTCTTCCACGGTGCGGAAAAAGCGCGGCATCGATAATTCCGGTGAAACGGCCCTTACGGTAATCCGCAGACTTTTCTGTTTCGGTGATTATACGCTGGTGAAAGCGCTGCCGGAGACAGGCCGCCTGCACCAGATCAGGGTCCATCTGCACCACTGCGGATATCCTATTCTCGGCGACAAATTATACGGTCTTGACGATACATTCTATCTTGAATTTATTGACCGGGGGCTCGATGATGAACTTCTCGGGAAACTCAAATTTCACAGGTCGGCCCTGCATTCACGGTCATACCGTTTTTATCACCCCCTTTTGAAAAAAACTTTGCTGCTCAAATCACCTCTGCCGGGTGATATTAAATCATTTATTTCCGCAGGGAGACAATAACAATGTCATCACCGGCACTACCGCCCCGTGCAAAGCTTTTTATCGGCATTATCGCGAACTCAGACGAACTGGTGTCGCGTGCGGAAAAGGTCCTGATTAAAAAATACGGCCCCGTAGACTTCAGGAGCATGAAGATTCCCTTTACCCACACCGATTACTATAAATCAATCGGCACCAACCTTTTTAAAACATTTTTTTCCTTTGAAAAGCTCGTCAGGCGGGAGCGTATTGTTGATATTAAACTTTTCACCAACAGGCTCGAAGAAAAAATTTCTAAAAGTGAAAAACGGAAAATCAATATCGACCCTGGTTATCTTACCCTTTCCAATGTTTATCTCGCGAGCTGCAAGGAATATTTCCACAGGACCTACCTTGCAAAGGGAATTTATCTCGAAAATGAATACCGGTACGTGGCAAAACAATTCGAATTCTGGGACTGGACCTATCCTGACTACCGGAAGCATGAATACCTCAGTTTTTTTTACAATGTCAGGAAAATTTATCATAACCAGATACGGTAATTCTTTTTTGAATGCAGTCAGTGAGGAATTATTTATTGACATATCCTCCTGACTGCCGATAGAATATAAATACAATGAGAGAAAAGGATACTATACGGCAAAAACGAAGGGAAAAGCTGTCTTTGAGAGAAAGTTCATTCCCTCCCGGCACTCAGGAGCTGTCTGTTGAAAAACAGAAAGCACGAGACCTCCGGCATTCGTCATGGTGGAAAAAAAAGGTATCGTCGGGAACATGTTTTTATTGCAAAAAGACGTTCAGTCCGGAAGATCTTACGATGGACCATCTTATCCCGGTTTCAAGAGGGGGAAAGTCAGAGAAAATGAACCTTGTCCCCGCCTGTAAAGAGTGCAACAATAAAAAGAAATACCTTCTTCCCGGAGAATGGGAGGAATATTTAGACAGGATTCTCCATTCATAAAGGACAGCAGGATACCATTTCAATGTCAGAAAATAACGGTCAGAAAGAGATTGTAAAAAAAGGTGAAATTGTAATTATTCAGGGGCAGGATCCTGAATATATCCATTTTCTTCACAGCGGGAGCCTCGAGATATTATCATCCCCATCCGAATATGAAGGTCTGGATCCTGACATCATCATTGAACACGGGACCCGTGTGGGTGTTATCCAGGGGAAGTCACTTATTTCCGGCCTGAGCATTCTTTTTACTGAGCCCTATCAGAAGTCCATCCGGGCGATTGAAGATTCTGAAATTACGAAGTATCCTATTCAGGAGGGGGGGTTCAAACAAATCTGCACCGGGAACATTTCCCTTTCCATGAATATCCTCGCACACCTCTATAAGCGCCTTGAGTTGTCGCTGACGGACGCAACAAAATACACAAAATTGTATCAGAACATTTTAAAAATTAATGACAACGTGGCTCTCCTGATAAAAGAGCTTGCCAGCAACTTCACCGCGGAAAGGCTGCTGAACCGGGCAGAAAAAACCCATGGGGTTTTTGTACAGAACGGCGGTGAATTCCCTTCACACTTTGATTCAAAATTTCTTATTGCCGACAACAGCAGCATCCTGAAAAAAAAGTATGACTTCCCCGGACTTCCCCTTGATTCCATGCTGGATATAAAACAAAATGCCTTCTTAAAACGGCTGCTCCAGCTTAATCCGAAGCTGATCGGAGAAATGGTCCGTGCTGATCCCGAGGTTGCGGTGTATATGTTCGAGACCCTTTCGGACAACCTCCTGAAGGTCCTTTCCCGCATTGAAGCTATTTCAAATGAAATTAAGGATGAACTGGCACTTCTGTATGATAATGAAGAAAGCTGGTCTTCCTTTCTTGTGGACGATAAGGGCTACAACGAGCTCATGTCGGGGAACAGGGTCTCTGCGGATCTCCTGAAAAACTTTCTTTCACTCTCTTCAAAAATTAATGCAATTTACAAAGATATTTCCGGAAAAGATATAACTGCTGATTATGGCGGACTGAAAAAACTCCATTCATTCTTTGTATCCATAAAGGAAACTGCTCCGGAACAGGAAATCGCATCTCCGAAGACAGCCGCAGCCAGCCCTTCGCCAAAATCCGGCGCAGTGCTGTCCAGGTATAAGCAGTCAATACACCAGATATTTGAATTCGCCCTTGCAGACAAGGAATTTCAGAAACGTTTTCTGAAACAGCTAACCGATTTCAAAACAATGAAAAACCCCTTCGATACGGAAACCGAAGGAAGAAAAGTCCGCCGTGCACTTTCAAAAATGTACTGGGAACTGTACGGCCAGGTGCTCATACGCAGCAAAACACAGCCCCTCACGCCGCTTCCCGCGAGGCTGATGCTGCACTTCGGATATCTTGACGACGAACTTCTTGACGGCTCCCAGATTGAAGAGCTCCATGACCTGTCGAACAAAACAGCCGAACAGACGGAATACCCCATTTATCTTGAAGAGGAATTCCTGAGCCGAATTCATGCGGGAAAACTGCAGCCAAGTCTCAATGAAATGGGTTTAACCTACGAAGCACACCTCCGTGAACAGGGACGCTCCCAAAAAGGAAAAGGGGAAGACGGGCCCACATCATCAGATGAAAATATTAACAAAGTACTGTTTGAGGTCAATCACCGTTTAACCCAGACTGCTGCGGTGTGTTCCGGGTCCACTGCAACAGCATTTCCAATTCTCACGAATATGGTGATGAAGGGCAACCCGACGAACTTCCATATTTCCAAGAAAAAGCTTGAATCAATAATTTCGAGCCTCAGAGACGTCGATTTTTCTGTTTTTTACCGCGAAACAGTGGCCAAGCTTGATGAAGCCAGGGAAGTCATAGAGGAGGAGGTGTTTCCCAATTTTGTTCTTCTCCCGACATTTGGAAGCAAAACCATGCTCTGGCAGGAAGTGGAAGGCAATAACAGGCGCAGCCGTGGAAGAATTGTTATACCGGTCCTTTTTATCGGGGATCTTTTACGAAATATGGCCCATACTTTCGCATGTTTCAGATATGAAGTAAATCGTACCATTAAAGGGGGCCAATGGCGTGATCCTGTCGAGGGAGGGCTCACGGGGATATATCTTGATTATGTTCAGTTTTTCAAGAAAAATCCAAAACTCTCTATTGAAGCAAAGGAAAAAATTAACGAAAAATTCCGGAGTATCCGGGATGATAGAAACCGTTTCGCTGATGATTATATTTTGTGGCTGCTTTTTGAAAAGGACGGCATACCAAAACTCAACACCGTGGTTCGGGACATTTTTTATAAGAATATCCGGTTTAAAAAGGAGATTAGGGAAAGGCTTGAAACAATGCCGGCATTCAGTGAAATTGCGAACCGCTTTAAAAATGTTCATACGCGGAATGTTACTTCCCATGAAAGAAAGTTTAAAAAATATGCCGATGCGAATGGAATCCTTCCTGATCCGCTGCAGAAATATATGGATTATCTTAACATGTAGCATTGCCGGCGCTGTCTGTTGTTTTACTCCTTTTTTTATTTACAAATTACATTTTTTAATGACAGTATGGATTTGATAATTAACAATTGTTCATTCCTAATAATAACTTATAATTAATTATTAAATAATCCCTGAATGGAAACAAAAAAGAAAGTAACCGGAATAATACAGATTTACAGCAGAAAGGCGCGGGATCAGATTTTCGGCATCGGAGAGAAATATTCACGGGCTGCAGGGCTTGAATTTCTCACTGAAGATATTTTTTCCTGCGTTGACGAACTGATAAAAAATTCAGTAAAAGCAAACTACAAGTTTCTTCTGATTTTCGATACAATTACCGCAGCATTGAAAGAGAAGCATCCTGAAAAAACCATTGACCAGATCAGAGAGGAATTGTTTGAAATTATAAAAGACAAAGAAGCCTACGATACCCTTGCAGCGAAAACAATATCCCAGGAGGAAATCTCCGACAGGGTGCGCCTGATTCTCAATGAAGAAGGAAAGTATCTGAACATCCGCAATAAAACATATGACGAACACCGTGACTATACAGAAGAAGAAAAGAAAACAATCGCCTCGCTCCAGAATTTCATTCAAATCAGAAAACAGCTGAAAGAAAGGAATATTAAGATAATCCTGAAAATTGAAGGGAGCAAGGACTATATTTACATTGAGGTTACCAACACTGCCCCGATTATGACCCACGATCTGAACAGAATTTACGAGAAACGGGACGAATACCGCCATTACCGTATGGAAGAAAAGGAGCATGAATTCTTTATCAATAATATTGACACTTCAGATTCAGGTTTCGGCCTGGGGTATGCAAAGATAGACAGTTTCCTGTCGAACATGGGTCTTGTTCCGGAAAGCTCAATCACAATAATTTCCGCAAACAACACCACCGCCCTTCTTGCGCTTCCTCTTGAAAACCTGAGAAAATACCACCTTAAATAATAACACTGCTAATAAAGAAGATATTTTCTTCGTTTTGAGAGGTACTTTTCATTTTCACCTGAAAGTTCTTTTTTAAACTCGCTGAAATCTTTTCCTGCATCAATTGCTTTTCTGAATTTATCCGTACCCGCCAGATTGTCCACCCCATACCGTGTGCCGTGCCGATACCAGTAAATTGCCGGGTATTCTTTCTTTAAATACCGGATTATTTTATAGGCGGTTTCTGTTGGACTGAAAACACCCCCGGTATAAAAAATATGAACACCGCCGCATTTTCTCCCTTTATAATGCGACAGTGACGGTTCAAAATACACCGGACGGAACCGAAAGGTCTCCAACCCGAGCCCCGAGAGGTCCCGCGCCATTTTCTGCGGATTGACAAATGGGGCCCCGATATATTCGAATGGATTCGGCGTTCCCCTCCCAATTGAGACATTAATGCCTTCCATATACACAACCGCTGAATACACAATTGATGACGCATATCCGGGAAGATTAGGGGAAGGCGGCACCCATGGGAGCATGGTCTCGTGATAATTCATTTCGCGGCGGTACCGCTGTAATGGGATTACCTTCAGCTTGACGTTCTTCGCATATTCTCCGCAGTAATATCGTGCTGCTTCACCGATAGTCATGCCGTACATGAAGGGTGCCGGGAATGAACTTACATGTCTGGAATAAAATCCTCTTTCCAGGAATGACCCGTCTACCCCGAGAAAACCCAGGGGGTTGGGCCGGTCACACACCACCAGTTCCCTCGCTGTTCCGTTCAGGGCATCCATCACGAGTTTCAGAGAAGAAATATAGGTATAACACCGCATCCCCATGTCCTGAATATCATACACCACAAAATCCGCAATACTGAGCATGCTGCGCAGGGTGCGCGCGTTGAAATGATGAAGATTATACACCACCACATCATAATCAGTATCAACATGATACGGGTTGCGGTCATATTCATTATGGAATCCGTACAGGCCGTGTTCCGGGACCAGAACAAATGCGACAAGAATACCTTTACTTCTCAGGAGGTCGATATTATGCTGCAAATTGAAATCTGTCCCTGAGTGGTTTGT
>JAKQCH010000152.1 GCA_029573825.1 Spirochaetota bacterium
ACCCTCCATCCGGCACATGAGGTAATAAGACTGACCACCCGTGAAACCGAGGTGAAAAAACGGGTCACCCCTTCCGTCGTTGTCCGGATATCCCTCATTGTTTTTGATACATCCTGCACTGCTGTGGTGATGCCGGCACAGGCATAATTTGTCCCGGCAGTAAAGGATACACCGAATTTTCCCGCAACATGAAACGAGAAGAAGATATATACTGTCATGAGGAGAATTAAATGATATCGGTTTTTCATTGGGTTAGTGACTGATTCAGTGCGCTAATTCAGATTTTTGCGGCATGGGAGGTTCCTGCATTATCGCAGCCCGGAAGAACACACCTGACCTTATTTCTGCAGTGTGAAATGAAGGTCTATTTGATTACCCTTTTCATTCCAGCTGGGATTGCAAAATTGTTTAATGATAAAAATCCCCCTCCCGCGCGGCTTCAAATTCCTTACCGCTTCAAGGGTCTGCTCCATAACGTCTTTGGTGAATCCCCGCCCCTCATCAGTTATGCGTATATCAAGGGTGCCGGCATGTAATGTTATAAGAACCGAAATCTGCTTCGAAGGGTCCCATGAATTACCATGCTCCATAGCATTGGTAAGTGCTTCATCAATTACAAGATACAGTTCATCCTTCGTTAAATCAAGCGATATGTCATTGGAGTGGATCTTTCCAACAACCTCCTCAATTATCATCTTCCGTGTATCTTTAATTGAAGGGTATGACTGGTTATGGATTACTAATCCATTATTTTTTGCCATGGAAAACCCTTACACAAATTTCAATTCGGGATGGGGAGATTCGAACTCCCGGCTTCTTCGTCCCGAACGAAGCGCGCTACCTGGCTGCGCTACATCCCGTCTGTAAAATAGAATTATTTCACTTACTCCGCTAAAGCTTATTCCGCACATCGTTTGCAATAATTCAGAATAGTTATTACTTTATTATTGAGATATTCTGCTATTATGTGCGTTTTTATACAAAATTTCTACAAAATATTTTAAATAAACACAAAAGAAAGGTAATATTATATGTAAGAAAACAATAAAAAAAAACACCGTGCTCAAATACCGCAGATACATCTGGTATTGCAACATTTGAGATGAATAATTTCAACTAATTTTTTAAAGGATACCGTTTTTTATAACAGGCTCCACTGTACATAATCGGAACCCTTCAGGGAATTCTCAAATAAAAATTACTTGCGTGAATTATTCATCTTGTTTATGTTAATTCCTGTTGCACAGCATCATGGGCTTCAGCATGTAAACGGATGCATGATCATCGCCTTTATGCATGGAAACGCGCTACTATTGATATGATAGTCATTAAAAATCAATAAAAATAATTATTTAAAGGTAAAAAACCTATGATATACCCATACACTTATAAAAATAAAACCCTTGTGGTTCAGATAAATGATGACAATGAACCCCTCGGGGATATCGATGTAACAAAATTTGTAACCAACATACAGAAACTTAATACATGTTCCATGGATACAACACTTATTGACCTTCACGAAAAGAGCTATTTTAACAGTTCGGATCTTGGAGCGTTGATAAAGATCAAGGACAGCCTCTTTGACGCCGGTATAACCCTGAAACTTCTGAATCCCTCTGAGAGTATTCTGGAACTGCTCAATATCGTTGGATTAAATGATTTTTTCGGAATCGACGAAAAACAAAAATAAAGATTTTCCTGCACATTATCTATAAGGGAAGTGATGATATGAACACCAATGAACTGGATGATTCGACACAGCTTTTCAACGGACTGGTTTTCGAGAAGATTAATCCTCTCCTCGAAAAACTGGTAAAATTTCTATTCAGAAAAATCACCTTTGACAACGAAAGCCTCGAAACGCTGAAAAAATATTCAGCGGAGAGTATTGTATTCGCGTCATTCCACACATCAAATCTTTCACTGCTGCTCCTGTATATTCTACTGAAGCGGTATAATTTTAATACCCCCAAGTTTGCCCTTGAATACAATCCGTTTCTTCTACAGTCTCTTAATTATATTTTCAGACGAATTACCAATCCGATTTCCAACCTTTTTACAAAGGAAAAAGCAGCGGGGGGGGTCGATACTGATTTTATTGAAATGCTTCTGCGGGAAAAAGAAAGCATACTCGTTTCACTTCTATCAAAACGATATTTTCTCAAACGGTACATGGAAACAAAACATGACTCCCTGGTTTTCCTGATCGATATTCAGAAAAAAACAGAACAGCCGATATATCTTTTCCCGCAGATAATTTTCTGGAGCATGAATCCTGAACGGGCGAACAGTTTCCTCAATTCAGAAACAACCGGGAACAGGGGATTTATTTCCGGTTGGCTCGCGACAAAAAGAACCGCAACCCCTTCATACGTCAGGATAGCTCCTCCCATCAATCTGAAGGAAGAAATCGCAACTTCTGGCACTGACGAATCCCGTCATATCGCCATTATGCTCCGTAACAAGCTTCTTGAGACATATCATTATGAGAAGCGAAGCGTACTGGGACCTGTTATCAAAACCAGGCAGGCAATGATGGAAAAAGTTCTCTATCATAAAAACGTGTTGAACGAAATTGACCGGCTTAATAAAGAAAAAAATATTTCCGAAAAAAAGCTGAAGAAAAAGGCGTACAAGTATTACAAGGAAATTTCCGCTAATTTCCATATATCGATGATAATTGTATTCAGTTCATTTCTTGAATATATTATGCGGAAAATCTATGACGGTATCAGCTATGATCCCGAATCCATGAAGATGGTGCGTGAAGCCTCGCAGAAAGGCCCTCTTGTCATAACCCCGTGCCACAAAAGCCACATGGATTACATGATAATGTCCCATCTCTTTTTCAAAAACAAGCTGATTCCGCCTCACATCGCCGCAGGTGTGAACCTTTCATTTTTCCCCCTGGGTTTCATCTTCAGAAATTCCGGGGCGTTTTTTCTGCGGCGTTCTTTCAAGGGACTTGATCTGTACCCTGAAGTGTTCAAACAATACGTGAAGACTCTCGTGTATGAGGGATATCCCATTGAGTTTTTTATTGAAGGAGGAAGGTCGCGGACAGGAAAGCCGGTACTCCCCAAATACGGGTTCCTGAATTATCTCATTGATGCGATCCATGAAGGATACAACAAGGACCTGGTATTTGTCCCGATATCCATCAACTATGACAGGATACTGGAGGAATCCTCCTATTCGAAAGAGCTGAAAGGCAAGGAAAAAGAAAAGGAATCTTTCCGCTCTGTTATGGAAAGCAGGAAACTCCTGAACAGAAAATATGGGAAAGTGTACATTTCTTTTAACACTCCCTTTACCCTTAAAGAAATTGAAGATCAGGGTGTTGAGAAATCGCAACTGCCGGAAGCAGTATCAACCGCTATAATCCGGAAGATCAATGAAGTTACAATGGTCACCCCATTCTCCCTGACATCAACGACAATACTTCTTCTCGCTATTAAGGGCTTTCAGAAAGCCCTTCTTCTCGAACACATGAATATTCTGTATGATTACCTCACTTTCATGAACGTCAGGATGTCTGACTCTCTCCAGCGGAAATCCAACATGGACAACATCGTCGATTCTGTCCTGACGGCATTTCTTGATGATAAAATTCTCGAGAAGCTGGACCTCGAAGAACCGGGAACTGAGGTAACGGAAGACTTCTTTGTATTGAAGGAAGAAAACCGCTCCCGCATTATTTTTTACAAAAACAGCATAATCCATTATTATGTGCCGGTGGCATTTTATGCCTCAGCACTGCTGCTGCTGAACGGCAAAACCGAGCTTTCGCTGGAAAATGTAAAAAATGAATTTTCACAGATCAAGGAGATGTTCTCCCATGAGTTCATCTATCCGGAAGCCACGAAAGAGGAGGAACAGGACAGGATACTGTATGATTATCTGATATCAGAAGCCCTTATCGAAAGAACGGGCGCCTCTGTAACCCTCACTGAGCGGGGCACTGTCATTCTCCCGTTTTTCTCCAAGATTATCCGGGACTACCTGGAATCATATTATGTAGTGCTTTATACAGTTCTGCATGAGAGTAAATCACGTGTGAACAAAAAAGACCTGATTCTGAATATACGGAAAACCGGAATTAAAATGTTTCACACGGGAGACATCATTCTTGCTGAATCGCTTTCTCTTCCAAATTATAATAACGCACTTGCAATGATCGAAAACAGGGATGCCATTGTACGTCATGATGTCGGGAAGAAGAACACCGAAATGGAAATTGCCGACCGCAGAATGCTGGAAGAAATCATGACCAAAATCACGCAGTACCTCAAAGTAATTGGATAAAATCGGTATCGTTACCAGAAAAAATTACTGCTCCGCCAGGGATGCACCCGTTACTGGCACAAAAAAATCCCTCCGGGAAACCGAAGGGATTTTTTAACCGCTATTTTACTCCCCTATGGGGTCCGCTGCTGGTTTTTATTTTTCCTGCACCGATAAGCTGTACATAATCCGCAGTCACATTTATTGCCTCATTCAGAAAGAGATCATTTTCAAGATCGGCGGTTTTTTTCCGTGAAGCCCGCATATTCTTTTCCATCTCCTTCATCTCCGTGTCTTCCTTTTTTGACTCGTCCCGCAGACTCACAACTTTGTCACCAAGCTGCGCTTTCAGCTTCTCAATTTTCGCTACAAGATTACGATATTGTTCACTTGAACTGATCCGTGTCCGCGATTGCCGCTGCAGTATATCGACAGTTCTTCTGTTTACAAACTGCCGGTAAGCCGTGAATTTCGCGCTCTTTATTTTCTCCCATTTCAGCGGGTAACGCAGCTTCGCTTCTCCGATGTCCCATATAACACTCATGTCGGGAACAAGAACATGGGGCCTGATACCAAAAAGATGGTTTGACTCGCCCGCGGGCTGATAGAACACGCCCGTGGTGACTTTCATTGCACCCTTCCGGCCTTCCATCAGCTTGGCATAGCTCTGCACCGTGCCTTTACCAAATGAGGAGGAGGGCCCCAGTATCAACCCCCTGTTGTAATCCTTTATTGCTCCGGCCAGAATTTCTGATGCGCTGGCGCTGAACTTGTCAATCAGGACAACAATCGGCCCCTCCCACAATTCCCCGGAATCCTTGTCACGTATCACGGTTACCGTGTCACGGTTGCCCCACCTGTCGGTCCCTTTAATCTGAAGGATAGGACCGCTCTTGATGAATAATCCCGCAATATTGATTGCCTCTTCAAGGGCGCCGCCGGGATTCCCGCGAAGATCAATAACGAGTGCCTCCATTCCCTGTTTCTTGAGCTTGACCAGTTCCGTTTTGACATCACGGTAGGAACTACGAGTATCCGGATCAAACCGCGCCGCTGCGTCAAAATCGAGATAGAATGAAGGGAGCTTCAGATAACCGACCTTTGTTTTTCTGTTGTTCCGCGCAACGGTCAACAGTTCAGAACGTGCCGCCTGTTCCTCCAGCTTTATAACCTCCCGGCTAATGGGAACCACGATACGGTCCTGCTTTTTATTGGCGACATCGCGCAGTATGGTCAGCCGGACTTCCGTGCCTTTTTTCCCGCGGATCATCTTCACCACATCCCGGAGGTCCATGTCGATTACTTCCACCGGTTCGTCATCACTCTGCGCAACAGCTATTATTTTATCATTCGGTTTAAGCTGAAAATTTTCCGGAAGCTTATCCGCGGCCCCGCCGGGAATAACCTGCTCCACAAGCACAAAACCGTCCTCTGACCGCAGCATGACGCCGATTCCTTCCAGCTTCAGATTTGTCTGGATCATGAAATCCTCATGATCTTCCCTGGTCAGATAATTTGAATGGGGATCAAGGGCGGTTGAGAATGAATTAAGGAACATGGAATACATACGGTCTTTATCAATTTCCATAATCCGCCGGTCAAGAAGCCGGTACCGTTTCAGCAGTTTTTCCTTCGCCTCGCCGATATTTTTTCTCGCTGAAAGATAGTTGAGAAGTTCCAGTTTAATTTTTTTTCTCCACCGTTCCGCCATCTCGGCACTGTTTTTGGCATAGGTCACTTTTTCCCTGTCAAGGTTGATTGTTTCATCCTTCGAAAAATCTATTTCCCCTGCCACCTGAGCTTTCACAATTGCCCGGCTCTCTTCAAACCGGGTGCGATACACCTTGAAAATTTCAAAAAGAAAATCGAAATTGCCATCTTCAACATAATCGTCAATTTTATCTTTATGGGCCAGAAATCCGTCAATGTCCTTCTGGTAAAAATAATACTTCGCGGGATCGAGCTGATAAATAATATTATCAAGGGTCCGCTCGGAAACCTTATTGTCAAATTCACCGAAGTTTGAGTGAGCCCGGAGAAACGCATTCACCAGGGGTTTGATATCGTACTTGTTTAATCCGCTGCTTTTACTGCTGCATCCGAATACAAATACCAGAAGCATGGTAATGAACAGCGCCCGGCGGTTGATATATTTCGATGTATGCAATGTTGTTCTCCTTATCATCATGGGTTGATCAATAAAAAATGTTGTTGCCGACACGTCGTTCCGTCAATCATATTTTTCACCGGTACTGCCCCCGGAGGCATTTACTGTGGCGATAGTCCGAGATCAGGATCGATCCGAGCCTTTGTCATTGACAGCACCTCTGCGGTTTCCACACGGAGAAGCTTCAGGAACAGTTCATATTTCCCGCTTTTTTTGTACAGCTTCCCGCTGATCAGCATTTTCGCCCCGATAAGTTTGCCCACTTTTGCCGCATTATTTTCATCCACCAGACCGGTCATAGTGAGCTCAAGTTCCTTCATCACCGCCTGGAGTCCTTTCCGCTCCACAAGCCTGAACCTGCTGTTTTTACTCAGCGACAGGACCAGCTGTTCGGTAAAATACTCAGAGCTGATTTTCATCGAAACATCCGATGCCGAAATAGGAAGCACACCTGCCGGAGTTCCCTCGGGAACCTTGATTGACGAATAGTCAACAAGCTGGTCCACTGCGCGGTTGAAAAGCTTGTACAGGGTCTCCTCACGCTTCTCCGATCCGATTTTCACCGCAGTAAAATGTTCATCATCTATGGCGGTGTCCTTCCCGCTGATATTCTTCAGCTCATCCCGGGCAAACCGCATAATAATGACTTCAAGCTTATCGGTCTGGTAATTCGAGCCGGTATGGTGGCTGACGCTTCCCTCCTGCCCCCCCTCGGACTCCCCCTGTTCTCCATACGTCAGAAATATGTATTTTCCCAGAGTGTACTGTGATATCTGACGGAGCACATACTCGCCGTCTATGGTAAGACCACCGGAGCCCACAGAAAATATTTTAATACCCTTTTTCCGTGCATCCTTCACCGCTTCCCGGTAGGTATACTCCTGTCCGTAATCAAGGTGCGGCGACGCATCGGTAATAATGAACGCCATACGTATACCATCCCGGTTCCACCGGATGGTCTGCATCGCGTCCTTCAGGGCCGATTGCAGGTCTTCAGGATAATCCCCTCCTCCTGACGCTTCCACGCGTGCCAGGGCCTCCTGAAACTCCCGGAGACTGCCGGTGAGAGGCACCACCTGTGTCACATATTCATCAAGGCGGTCCTTGTACAGCACCAGTCCGAACCGCACCTTCGGACGCGATGGCATGGTTGAAAGATTCAGATGAATAAGTTCAATGGTGCGCTTCAGGCGCTCGATCTCCTCTCCCATGCTCCCGGTGGTATCAAAAATAAATACAATATCAAGAGGTATTCTGGCGAGAATAGACCTGCTGCCGTTCATTCCCGCAACAATTTCCCGATGCCCCTTCCTTGTGATCTCAATATCCTTCCGGAGCTGCTTATACCGTATGGATGCTTTATATTCATTAATGGACGGAGAATACTGGGAAGGATAAAACGGGAAGGACCCATCGGAATAGGTCTTTCCTGAAAACAGCAGTGAACCATCACCGTAAATATTCACATCTGCATTGGGAAGGGGGAGTTTTTTCATGTCCTGGACCCGCAGAATAATTCTCTCCCCTATATCAATGGGATAATTTCTGGCGCGGTCACCGTATTTCTCCAGAAACTCAACAAAATAATTGAACTGCCGGTTGTCATCAGCAAATCCCGCCTTAAGCCCCGATGCGCCTTTCCGCCGCTTTTCAATACGCTCACTAGTAAAAGATTCCGGTTTACCTGAACCCGTCTCGCTAATACTGGTATCTTTTCCCTTTATTCCGTCCCGCCGTATATTGATACTGTCTTTCGGGGTAATTTTTGATTTGTCCGCCCCTCTTTCAATGCCGGAAGCTGATGGCGCAGATTCCTCCCGTTCGTCCGATATGACGGAGCCGGAATCCCGCTGCCGGTCAACCTGTCCTCCCGATGAACAGAATAACAGGGTACCGTAAATAAATGCAGGAACGAGAAATAAATTCACCACTTTCAGATGCATACCGCCTCCCGTTTCACATCGAATACACCGAGTTCCATGCATCATCATGTAGTATAATTTAACAGGAATTGCAATCAATTTTTACCTCCATACCAGCCGGGAAATGTATTAGCCAGACCATCTCCTGCTCCGGCAATAATAGAAAAAATTCATTACCGGACATGGATAACAATTATTATTTTGTTGACGATACAGAAGAATGGTAAATACTGAAGGCACCATATTCACATTTCAAGAGGACGTTATGATAAAATTCACGAAAATGCATGGAATCGGGAATGACTATCTGTATATTGATGCCCGCCGAAAAAAAATAACCAATCACGAGAAACTCGCCGTTTCGATGAGCGACCGGCATTTTGGCGTGGGCTCCGACGGAATCATACTTATCATGAATTCAAATAATGCGGACTTCAGGATGCGGATATTTAACGCTGACGGAAGCGAAGCGGAGATGTGCGGAAACGGGATACGATGTTTCGCCAAGTATGTCTTTGACCATGGCATTACAAAAAAGAAAAAAATCACCGTGGAAACTCTTGCGGGAGTGAAATACATAAATATATACACAAAACACAATAAAGTTGCGAACGTGACTGTTGACCTGGGAGAACCGATCCTCCTGCGGGATCGTATACCAATGGAAGGGGACCCCGGAATGGTCATTGACGAGCCGCTCCAGATTGACGGAGTAAAATTCAATATTACCGCAGTATCAATGGGAAATCCCCACGCCATAATCTATGTTGAGGACGTCGACTCCTTCCCTGTGGAAAAATACGGCCCCATGATTGAAAATTCGCCGCTTTTCCCGAAACGAATTAACGTGGAATTCGTGGAAATAATAAATGAACATGAAGTGAAACAGCGCACCTGGGAGAGAGGTGCAGGTGAAACAATGGCCTGCGGCACCGGCGCTTCAGCGGTAACGGTGGCGGGTGTCCTGAACAAGCGGGCGGGACGGAAAACGACGGTACACCTCCGGGGAGGGGACCTGGAAATAGAATGGAATGAGTCAGACAACCATGTGTATCTTACGGGGCCGGCGGTAGAAGTCTTTGAAGGAAGCTGGCAGCATTAACGCTGCTCACCGTTTTTCTTTTTTGCCGTCATAAGTTTAGATATGCCGGTAATGAGATCATCCAGCTTGAATGGTTTGGGGTAGTACACGTCCACAACATTTTTATATGCCTTCAGGTCGTTCAGCATCCATCCGGAGAGTAATACGGTGAGGGTGTTTTCATTTATCTCCTTTATCCGGGCTGAAAGTTCAAGACCGGTAATGCCCTGAATCTGATAATCGGTGATAAGAATATCATACTGCTTTTCCTTAAACTCCGCAAGGGCATCTTCCCCGTTTGCAAAAACCACAACCCGGTTCCCCATTTTATTGAAAAGCTCATTCAAAATGTCCTGAAGTTCTTTTTCGTCTTCCACAATCATTACATCAAGGTCCCGGACTTTAATGGTATTGTCTGAAGCTTCAATCTCGTCCTTGTCAACAATCATTGAAGGGGGTATGACAGTCTGAATAGAGTATTCCTTTGCAGACTCCTCCTCAATGATCTTCATATTAATTTTTTCTGCAATTCGGCGCAAATCAATGTCATTGTAAAAACCTTCTTTTCTCACCGCCTCCTCGCCGGTTTCAGTCTTCTGAACAGTGACCTTAAGGGCCGGAGCGCCGTTATCCTTGAATACGATGCTCAGCACACCATCCCTGGTGATCACATTCGCCACACGGAAAATTATTGCCACAAGAAGTTCACGAAGGAGGCGGATATTGGTATTCACCACAATCCGGGAATAATATTTTTTTTCAATTCCGATAAACCGGCGCTTCTCCTTTTCCTCGACTTTAAATTGAATTTTCGCGAACTCGATGGCATCTTCAAGGATGTGGATAAGATTTTCCTGTTCGCTTTCCTGGAGGCGCTCGCCTTCACCGATAAAATCCTCAATGCGGCGCACCTGCTTGACACCTTCGCCTGCGGTTCTTTCAATGACCCGGAGTCCGTCAAGAACAGCATCCTTTTCGGTAATCTGAAGCAGCATCTGCGACCGGCTCATGATAATGTTGATAATGTTATTGAATGAGTGGAGGAGACCCTTGGTAATATCACCGATCAACTGGATTCTACTGAGGAGACTGATCTTGTTTTCAAGACGCTTCACTTTGGTAATGTCCTCAACGATCAGCTCCACTGCGACAACTTCTTTCTGCTCGATAATGGGGTAAATCGTTAAATTAGCCCACTTCTCTTCATCATTTTTTGTCGTGAGCTTAATTTCACCAATCCGCTTGAAGGTAACCCTTCCATGGAGGATATACAGGATTGCGCGTTTTATTTTTTCAAAGCTGTAGTGGGAAACCATTTTGAACAGCAGTTTTTGTTTTTTCTGAAGCTCCTGCACTCCATATCCTGTAAGACTTTCAAGAGATGGTGATGCGTAGACAATTTCCCCTTCACGGTTTAATCTCACAATGGGGAACGGCGAGAATTCATAAATTGGGAGGTTGTTTCCTGTACATTCTTCAATCATTACTGACGTGGATTTGTCAAATGAAAGGATTCGGTTATCAACAATTTTAAGGAACACGAGAATTGACGCAACTGATTCCCCTTTTTTCATGGGAAATAAATATATTTCAACAGGGAGGCGTTCTCCGGATGTCGTCCTCAATACCGCAAAGCACTGCCTGTCCTGACCGCGAAGTGATCTGAGGTATGAAACAGCAATTCTGCGACGGTATTCAGGGAAAAAGGGATGATCAAGGTCAAGCCGGACGGAACTGTTTTCAGATTCAAAAAGCTCTCTGAAACTGCGGTTTTTATCTAAAATCTCCCCGTCCGTTCCGACAACACACACCGGAAATGACAATTCATCAAAAACCTCGTAGGGAGAAACTGCGGGAGAGATAACACCCTCTCCCGCATCGTTGTCTTGTTTATTAATCATTGCCGGTATATACTATTCTCAAAAACTCAGCTTTTCTGCAGAAATCATGCTCACGACAATTTCCGCATACAATCTGCTGACCCATGAGAATCAGCAGCCATTACATTAGAACAGGGTACGCAGATTGAAAAAATTCCTCTTTCCTGACTCAATCGTAACCTTACGTTCTACCGTATTGACCACACCGCCTGATCTGTCAATCAAATTAATTGTCAAAAGGTGTTCTCCCGGAGGCAGATACATTCGTCCCATCTGCAGGTTCGCCGGAAGGGAATGCCAGCACCGCAGGTCAGGCTTAATCTGCGAAATAAGCGCCGCACCGGTTCCGGCGCCAACCAGAGCCCCCGCAAGACCTGCCCAGGGACCAAGACGCTGATTCTGCTCCATGGCTTTTCTTGTCGCAATACCCGCAACAACGGCAACGGCAACCTTCGTTACAATACCTGCCGCAGCCTGGCCCACAATCCGGGTATAATCCTCCTCGAGGTTCTTAACCGCTGTGTCCTCAATGTTTTCGAGCATAAAGGACCTGCCGTATTTCTGGTCATTGACAATAATTTCACAGTACTGAACCCTGCTGCCCCGCTTCTGAAACTTCGGAATGGGATTTTCCGCCTTGTTCAGCGATATCATGATTGCGGAAGCCGCAAGTGCCTGCTGTCCGCGAAGTCCGTTCATCGCCACACGTATACCGTTTGCCATGGTCCGGTCAGACATCAGCGGTCCCCGTGAAACCTTTACCGCGCCCTGGCCGGACTGGAAAACCAGTACAAATTCTCCTCCCCCCTTGGGGATGTTCCGCAAATGATTCGTGCCGGAAATTCCCACCCACTGGCGGAAATCCTCCGCGTCATTCATCGCACGGGCAACCCGCTGCAGGTCGAAATAGACCATTGGAAGGTTTCTGCTCAGACTCTGGATCTGCTTGTATTCTATATAGGCAAATTCACGGTCACTTTCGTCATTGTCGGCATCGGCAGTGATTTCAAATGCTATTCCCGTGAGATACTTCGCCATAATGTTCTGCTTGTAGGCCCGGCCACCTTTCTGGACAAGCTCACGGAGATAATCATTTGTCTTTTTGAAATCCACCCGTGCGCCTTCTCCATCCTTCATCATCAGCCGGTTCAGTCCCAGATACATGTGAACAAGGACCCTCTCGTGGTCTTCACCACGGTAGTTAGTTGAGCGCTCATTAAGCAGAAGCGCGGCGGCCTGCTGGGTAACACGAATCGGCATCTCCTCTACGAGTTTCGCCGCTCCGGTCAACACCGTTGTGCTCTTCTCATATTCACCGCCGGCATGAAGCATCAACCCCGCTTCCATCATGAAGAGAAGCTGATTTTTGTCAGCAGTATTAACCTGAGGGAGCAGTGTTCTGGCAGCTTCCAGAAACTCCCCTTTGTTGAACCTGTTCTCCGATTCCCTTATCAGTGAATTGTAGTCACTGGAGCAGGCGGTAATAAAAAAAACAGCCAGTGCCGCAAAGGGAACTATAAATCTTCTTTTCATGCATGACTCCTGAACTGATTATTTGATTAGAAAGAAACCCTCGTCGCACGTGACGCCTTGAGGAATTCCTGCTGCTCCTGCCATACTGTTATTCGTGATTTTGCTTCAAGGAGCTTAAGGGTAACAACAAGGTATTGAACCCGCTCGCTTCCAACAAGCCGTACATTGTCACGTATATCACCGGTGAGCCAGAGGTTCGGGGATTTCATGTGTCCTGCGGGGATGGCGCTGTCCGGGTCTATGATGCCGGTCATGCCCTTTTCCATTTCAGCCATCGTATCCTGATCCAGGGAGCTGTCAAGGAAGCGTATCCTTTTCTTGATAAGGTTTGTGCTGATTTCATTGGTTATCATGCTTGTATCAATGTGCTCAGATGTTCTGTTCCGGAATTTCTGAACCATGATGTATGTACCTTTTTGAAATTTCGGGTCTGTCTTGAGAAAGTCATACATGGAGCCGACCATCTTTCCAACTGTTGTTTTCACTTCGCGGGGACCGAACTCTCTGGACCCTTCATCTTTTGAAGCATCGCGGTACTGGGTGCCGCCGCCGCAGCTCATTGCGAAAAAAACAGCTCCCACAAGAAAAACTGATAACTTTTTCATAGTACTTATCTCCTCTTAAAATTATTTTTTGGTGAATCGTAACATGTATGTGTTGCACCTGTTATTTTCACACACTCCCTTGCCGGAGAACCCCGGTTTATGGAAATGCATTACGAAACAATGTATATGTGCATTCAGGCAATAGTGAACTTAATTATGGACACTTAAAAAAACCATGTAATTGAAACTGGTGATTGTTTAAAACCGCACCAATTCCTGAGCTTACAAGCCAACAAGGGCCTAA
>JAKQCH010000164.1 GCA_029573825.1 Spirochaetota bacterium
GCATGATAAACGGATTGTACGGGGAGGCTCCTGGTACTGGGACGCTGAATACGCTCTCGGATCAAACAGGCGTCCGCACTTTCCCGGCAACAACCCGTATCACCACTTCGGGTTCCGCTGCGCGCGGTCTGTTGATGTGCAAAAGGACGTGAAGAATAATTAGAGATTCCTATATGGTCCCGGCTGTCAATGGCCGGGACCGTTGTAATGCTTCAGCAAATCATGTTATCATATTGAAAAAATATTGTATCGCACCTGTCATATTGTTACTTGCCCTGATCGCGTCATGCGCGAAGCCGGTCACCTCGAACCGGTATGCGCTGTATGCGCTTGAGTACGGCGAAAGCCTCTTTCCCGAAGAGCTAATTGCCGATACCGCATCCCCCGGAAAACAGTGTCCCTTCTCATGGTTTTTTTACTGTCTGAAAACAGAAGACCGTGTCGTGCTTGTCGATACAGGATTTGCCGACCGTAAATACGTTGCGTCATTTCGTCTCACGCGGTATACCAATCCACTTGTTCTTCTTGAAAACATCGGCGTGAAAACGGAGGACGTCACTGACATCATACTGACCCATACCCATTTCGATCACGCAGGTACGGTCCACTTCTTTCCCAACGCCCGGATATATATCCGGCGTGCGGAATATGATGCGTTCCGCACAACACCGCTGTACGGCACCGTGAAAAACTATTTTGATGCACGGGAGAGAAGAGGGCTGCTGCATCTTCCCGAGGGAGAATTCAGGTTTTCAGAGGAAGTCAGAATCATCCCGGCGGGAGGCCATACCGTTGGTTCCCAGGGGGTGATAATATCCTCCGGCGGGAAAGCGTATTGGATCGTAGGTGATGAATGCTATCTGAGAAAATACTGTGACCAGTGCAGGGCCCTCCCGGAGAAGTCTTCCTGGAGCAGAAAGAACAACATATTGTTTCTGCGGCGGATGATATCAGCCCGCCAAAAAGAAAAGGTGATAATTCTTCCCATGCATGACCCTGTCATTTCAACTGAATACCCTGCAGTCAGGGAACACATATATAAAATATTTTAATTCATTTCCGGAGGATGGTGCCATGAAACATGATGGTCTGGCGCTCACAGCAGCATTATTCTGTATTCTTCAGAGTTCGTGTATTATTCCCATGCCGCGATCAGTTGAGAGCGAGACGCGGGAAAAAGTGCTGAACTATAATGCGGTGGTCGTGCTCAATGCTGTGGAGCATGTCATTTTGAAAGAGGGATTTACCATACAGGATAAGGATATATCCGGGGGGATTCTGAAAGCGCGGAAAAGCGGGAAGGTAGCCGGTGACTCCATGATGGTAAACGCGGGGAAAGTCAGAGTTTTTGGTTTCGGCATGGTATTTGACACGCTGAACTTTACCGCGAAGACGGAATATCTCGAACCGAAGAAAACACGCCTTGGACTTTCAATTGACTGCGGAAAATGGTATGCGAAAAATGCGATTGATAAGGCGTTTCAGGAAGTGGAAACAAAGCTCTTTCTTGAAGACGGGAAATAGAATATGCTGAAGACGGCGGGCAAAGGGAAGTATATGCTTATTTTTCGCCGCTGTTGAAAATGAGCCGGTGCATCGGCTCGTACGTCGCGGGGCATATCTTCTTGAAGTCTTTATAGAAATGTTTCCCGTTGTTCCGGAATGTCCTCATACAGCGGTCGCGGGACTCAAATCCCTCCGTCACACAGGTGTTGAATGTTTCAGTATTCATCTGGAGCAATTTATATACCGCGGATATTTTTTCCCGGCTGCACATGTCTGTGCGCGTGCTGCTCCTGCTGCATTCATTGAAACATGACTCAACAAACTGATCGGCGTCCAGAACTGAGGTTGTCCTGGTGATAATAATTCCGATGATAATAAAGCAGAAAAGCATTATTGTCGTGCCGATGAACATTCTCATAGTATACCTTTTATTATACCACGCAGCGCGTTTTTATCCAGGTGGTAACTGCAGCCATCAATAAAAACAACCATCAATTATACTATGTCACAGACGGGACAATTTGTCAAGACGATATATAACAAAAAAATGATGCCGCAACAGCATCATTTTTTTGTTGTATCCGGATATAGGATCAATTCTATTTATACTGAAATTCATTCATGGGGTGAAGATAACTTCTTTCAATCATATTGTCCAGTTCATCGATAAGCTGATGATAGTAACTCTCTGAAAAGAACCGGTAAATGTCGATCCTGTCATCCTCAAAGGCACGGAGTATCTGCCGGTACTGACTGGCTCCTTCATTCAGGTCGGTACACATGCCGTGGCGTTTTCCATAGGTGCAGATCAGGCAGCTCTGATTGTGGAGCACCTTGCTGCATCCCTGATGCTTGTAGTCGTATTTGTGACAGAAGGGACAAAACTCGTAACGGAGACCGGAACACTTATGTTTTTTCACATTGTCCTTTATGTGTTCCCATACCCGTTTGGCGTCTTTTTCGTCCCAATTCATAATGTCGTCACGATCGCCTTCACTGAAATACCAGGTGCTTGGAATTGAGAGCTCTTCCTGCATCCATTTTCCTTTCTTTTCCATGAAGTCAACAAGTGCCTGATTATACGCTTTCATACAAAAACTCCCGAATCGGTCTCTTTTATTATTGTTCAATCGTTATCTACTGAAAAGTATACTATAATTCAGCTAATTGTCAATTTATTTTTAAACAGATAGCTATTTATTGAACAA
>JAKQCH010000165.1 GCA_029573825.1 Spirochaetota bacterium
TGATTGGTATTATTTCGGAAACAAAAAAGTTAACAATTGATGATTTTCTTTCAGATGATCCTTCCTCAATAGACGATTTTATCAAACGCAAGTTTGAAGAATCCGAGAAGGATCTTTTTGAAGATACAGGGGGGAGTATAGGCGTTATCATTAATCCGGGATGGGATTATTGTATCTGTGAAAATGATAAGGCAATAGTAATCGGCGAGGTGAAATCAAGAAAATGAATGAATTTGAAAAATTCAAACGTGTCACAATTCTTGAAGGAATACCTGATGAACAGATTATGGTCCTTTTCAGACATTGCAGGCGTGTGACCTTCGAAAAAAATGATATTATAATGGAGGAAAATGAGGACAAACACAGTATGTTTTTCTTCATAGACGGAGAGGTTGTTATCTCTAACCTTATTACAATGAAAGTCAGCAACCAGGCAGGATACAGTGAGGCAGAAAAATCTATTGTACGTCTCAGGGCGGAGTCAGTTGGTATACTTGGTGAAATGTCAGTATTTGATTGTCAACCACGGTCAGCCACGGTGAAAGCCTTCGAACCCTGTGTGCTATATGAAATAAACAAAGATGAGTTTCAGAAATTGATACTGGAGTATCCTGAAATTGGTACGAAGCTGCTTTTTAACATTGCTAAAATTTTATGTGTCAGAGTCAGGCGCGGAAACAGTGATATTCTAAAACTTACCACTGCGCTCAGTATTGCACTTTCAAAATAGTATTTCTTAACATGACTTGCAACTGTAGTTTCCTGATTTTTTCAGCAAACGCATCATATTCAGTGTAACCCATTTCATTTCAAGAACAGAATTTTTTTCTTTTTCGCGGCCGGTAAACAGCATGCCGTTACCTCTGTTGCGGAAAGGCAGCATGCCGTTGTGATCCTGTTGGGAAATAATATAGTTAAATGCATCCCCTGACCTTCTGTCCGAAAAGACATCATTATCGGCAATGAAAAGAAGACCCCTGAGAATATCATATTGACAGACAAGAGGGTATCCAGGAACGCTGAAATTCTGGTTCCGCCCTGCGCTGAGACGTGAAGAAACGCCGGTGTCCGATACATCAACAAAAAGACGGTGAGTGAGAAAATATTCTGTCGCTTTCGAGATTGATCTTGTTACGGTGATGTCGATATTTTTGTAGAGTGAAAGGGCTTCGGCACATGCAATTGTCGCATAAATGCAGCTTGTTCTGGTAATACTGGCATCATTTTTTCCAGGATTTCCAGGATGTCTGAATAAAAGCAGGCGGAAAATATCCAGCAGAGAATTTCCCGGAGAATGAAGCCACCCTCCGTCATGACGCTGATGTGCAATAATCCATTCAACTGAGCGATGAATACGGTTATCACGAAATCCGGCGAGAAGCAGGAACCGGACAATTTCGCCGGTAATGCAGGCATCTTCAGCTGGCGGATTTGTATGCAGGGTGAAACCGCCGGAATTCATACAGAAATGGTCCATGATGAATTCCCCGGTTTTTCTGATTACGCTGTGGGAATTATCCAGTCCAGCGTTAACTGCTTCAGCGAATTTCCAGTATGTCCCGCGATAGTAGGTGTCAAAATTGACTGTATCACCAAGTACAGCATCAACAGCAGAATCAAGAAGTGACGTGACATAGGGCGACTGCATCATGGAACGATGAGCATCAGCGAGCTCAATTTCGTCTGCAGCAGAACCGAGGATGTCACGAAGCGTAAGAAAGCGGATAACAGGGTCCGATGTATCAAGAAGCTGTTTCATGGGATCATGTTTCAGGTATTTATTCATGATCAAGTGAAATAAGCCCTGAGCTAACGAGGATCATGAAGTATTGCACCGCAGTATGACCCATGGCAGAACCTGTCAGATAACGCTGGTTATTTTGATACCAGAAGTTTTACTCTTTCGAAATTTGCTTTAATAACAGTGTTTTCCGGCTGTAATAGCATCGCTTTTTCATAGTATTTCAGCGCATCCGGAAATTTTTGCAGTTTTTCGAGAGAGAACCCGACATTGTTGAATATCTCCGGTGAACGAGGTGACATTACCGATGCCGCGGAAAAGGCGGTATAGGCATTTGAGTAATTATTCATCGCGATAAAAGTAAGCCCGAGGCTATTATAGGAAACATACAGTTCCGGATTCAGAGAAATTGATTTTTCAAAAAATTCCTTTGCCTTCAAATAGTTTTTAAAATGATAGGCGAGTTTTCCATACACAAAATAGAGCATCGGGTCCTGTTTAACTTCAAGACCTCTCTTTACATAGTGTTCGGAATCATTGTATTTTTTAATGTCATACAGCATCAGGGCAAGGTCAACATAGGGGTCCGTCAGGTCTTTTCTGATCTGCATACAACGCTGGAAGTGGAGGACAGCTGAATTATAGGATGAAAGCTTCCAGTGGTTATGAGCAGCAAGAAACCGCATTTTATAGTTTGGAGAGTCTGGAGTCATATCGTCAGCAACAACCAGTTTGGCTGCAATTATATTAAGCGATTCCTGGTATTTCCCTGCCTCGAAAAGCTTCAGGGCGTCTTTATATGAGGCGGCTGCGGATGTAACCATTGAAAAAATAAGTAAAAATGAAATTAAAAAATGTTTCATGATAATCCCTGCTTTTTAATTTGAAAATATATCATGTGTATTAATAACTCCACAGATGCCTCCGGAGAGACATCTGTGGAGATTATTATGCAGAGCATCAGCTGTTTTTAATTGCCGCCTGGGCTGCCGCAAGACGTGCAATGGGCACCCGGAACGGAGAACAGCTAACATAATTCAGCCCCACCATGTGACAGAACTCAATTGAACTGGGTTCACCACCGTGTTCTCCGCATATCCCTATTTTAAGGTTGGGCTTGGTTTTTCTTCCTCGCTCGACACCCATCCTTACAAGCTGGCCGACACCGTCTCTGTCAAGAACTCTGAAAGGATCGCTGGAGAGTATTTTTTTGTCAACATATTCTGGAAGAAAAGAGCCGGAATCGTCACGGCTGTATCCGAATGTCATTTGGGTCAGGTCGTTTGTGCCGAATGAGAAAAATTCAGCTTCAGCAGCAATTTCATCCGCAGTAACAGCGGCCCGGGGAATTTCAATCATTGTTCCCACCTGGTAGTCTACTTTAATTCCGGTTTCCTGCATCACTTTTTCTGCTGTTTCCATAATAATCTTTTTCTGCATCGAAAGTTCCTTTACGGTCCCAACAAGAGGAACCATCACTTCAGGTTTTGCGTCTACACCTTCCTTCTTTAGCTGACAGGCCGCTTCAAATATCGCCCGTGACTGCATTTCTGTTATTTCGGGATACGTGATTCCAAGACGGCAGCCCCTGTGGCCCAGCATCGGATTGAATTCATGAAGCGATTCAACTTTCTTTTTAATATCTTCAGGAGAAATACCCAGTTCCTTTGCCATCTCTTTCTGGTTTTCCTCTTCATGGGGGACAAATTCATGGAGCGGCGGATCAAGAAGGCGAATTGTGACACCGTAGCCTTCCATTGCTTTAAGGATTCCATAAAAGTCCTCCCGCTGCATGGGAAGAAGTTTCGCAAGGGCTTTTTTTCTTCCCTCAAGATCGTTCGCGAGAATCATTTCCCGGACTGCCTTTATGCGGTCACCCTCAAAAAACATGTGTTCCGTCCGGCAGAGACCAATACCCTGTGCGCCGAAATCACGTGCTGTCCGGGCGTCATGGGGTGTGTCGGCATTGGTCCGGATGACAAGCTTTTTCATTTCATCGGCCCATTCCATAATTGTTCCGAAAGATCCTGCAAGCTTTGCCTCACGGGTAGTAACTTCGCCAAGCATAATTTCACCTGTGGAACCGTCAATAGATATGAAATCTCCTTCCTTTATTACATTTCCATTAACACGGATTTCTTTTTTTGCATAGCTGATTTCAAGGTCCCCGCAGCCGGATACACAGCATTTTCCCATCCCCCGCGCCACTACCGCAGCGTGGGAGGTTTGCCCGCCACGCTGAGTTAGTATTCCCTGTGCCGCGGACATGCCTTTAAGATCCTCCGGAGATGTTTCAATGCGAACAAGCACTACCTTCTCGCCGCGTTTGTTCCAGTCGTCAGCGTCATCAGCATGGAAAACAACCTTTCCTGTTGCAGCACCGGGAGAAGCCGGGAGCCCCTTTGCGATAACTTTTCTGGGTGCATCGGGATCAAAGGTGGGATGCAGCAGCTGATCGAGGGAATTCGGACTGACTCTCATGAGGGCGGTTTTTTTATCGATCAACCCTTCCTGAACCATTTCTACCGCAATCCGCACCGCTGCAGGTGCAGTACGTTTACCGTTCCGGGTCTGCAGCATCCAGAGTTTTTTGTCCTGGATTGTGAATTCGATGTCCTGCATATCCTTGTAGTGGCTTTCAAGTTTATTATAAACTTTCGATAATTCTTTATAGGCATCCGGCATTTGTTCTTCGAGGGAAGGGAATTTGCTTTTTCTGTCATTTTCCGGAATGTCATTGTTCGCAGCCCAGCGTTGAGAGCCGGTTATTGTGATTTGCTGGGGGGTCCTGATGCCGGCGACAACATCTTCTCCCTGGGCATTTATCAGGTATTCGCCATAGAATAATTTTTCACCGGTGGCTGGATCACGAGTAAAAGCGACACCCGTGGCACAATCCGTACCCATGTTCCCGAAAACCATGGCCTGTACATTAACCGCTGTACCCCAGCTGTCATCAATATCATTCATTTTTCTGTATAGTATTGCACGTTCAGTGTTCCATGAATTAAACACTGCGCCAATTGCTCCCCATAACTGCTGCATGGGATCATCAGGGAAATTTATGCCCAGTTTATCTTTAATAAGGGCTTTGAATCGTTTTACAAGTTCTTTGAGATCATCAACGGTGAGGTCAAGATCGCCTTTGATCCCGCGGGATTCCTTAAGGTGTTCCATTACCTCTTCAAAGGGGTCAATGTCTTCCTTGTTGGCGGGTTTGAGACCCAGAACGACATCTCCGTACATTTGAACAAAACGGCGGTATGAGTCCCACCCGAAACGATCGTTACCGGATTTTTTTACGATACCTTCAATAGTGGTATCATTCAGACCGAGGTTCAGAACAGTATCCATCATACCCGGCATTGAAACCCGGGCGCCGGAACGGACTGAAACCAGAAGCGGATTTTTCGGATCGCCGAATTTTGCATTCATTGTTTTTTCAATATATGCAAGACCTTCGATAATCTCTTTTTCAAGTTCCTTTGAAAATTGCTTGTTGTTGCTATAGTATTCAGTGCAGACATCAGTGGTGATAGTAAATCCAGCAGGCACCGGCAATCCAATATTTGACATTTCTGCCAGATTCGCGCCTTTTCCTCCGAGAAGGTTTTTCATGTCGGATTTACCTTCAGACTTGCCCGCCCCAAAGGTATACACTCTCTTACTCATAGTTGTTCTCCTGAAGAAAATTTTCGAAAATAAAACGATACGATAAAGTATCATTACCTGATATATTTAATACGCATCATATCTCTCTGGAGTCGTAGAGATACGGGAATTTTTTCAAGAGCTTGTGTAATAATGACTGATGACAGCAGTGTAAGGAAAAATATTAATAAACTGCATATCGTAATGAAGCAGCACTGAGCAGTTACAAAAAAATAATTTCTAATTACAGAGTATTACAGACCATAGTATATGCGTAACATAATCCTTTGTAAATACCAAAATCCAAAAATTTATAATAATTATTATTTATGTTGTGATACAAAAACAGGCCATTCTTGATAATTATACACCGTTCATTAGTATTTTATGTCAAACAGTTTTGGTCAAGCTGAATATTGATTGTGTTTAAAAAAATACCAAATAAATTACTTGCTGTAAAGGAAGAATTGGATATAAAATAATAACTCAAAGCCAAAATATTTTAATGTTTTTTTGAGGTGAATGTATGGGAAGGAAGTCTGTTAAAATTACTGTTGTTGGTGCTGGTGCAATTGGGGGAGTTACCGCGGGGTTTCTCGCGAGGGA
Source organism: Spirochaetota bacterium (assembly GCA_029573825.1). GTDB lineage: Bacteria > Spirochaetota > UBA4802 > UBA4802 > JAGODF01 > JAKQCH01. Next base: position 5,999 of record JAKQCH010000165.1, read on the forward strand.
AGGGTATGATGTTGAGATTGTGAGCAAATATGAGGACCTTGCTGATAAGATACGTCATAAAGGGATTCATGTCTTCGGAGTTGGTGGGGACTTTTCTGTTGTGATGCCGGCTTTCGCAAAAGTTACAGAACTTTCAGGTACACGGGACATTGTTCTCCTCGCAACGAAAGCAACAGATATGATTGAAGCCGCAAGAGAATTGCTTCCTTACTTAAAAGAGTCAACAGCGGTTGTTTCGATGCAGAACGGTATTTGTGAGGAGGCACTTGCCGGTGTGGTAGGAAGAGAGCGAATCGTGGGGTGTGTGGTAGGCTGGGGCGGCACCATGCATGGACCGGGTGAAATCGAGATGACTTCAAAAGGGGAGTTCGTAATTGGAAATATTGACAATAAAGATGATCCCAGGCTGGAGTTGATACAGGAAATACTGAGCACCATCGTACCGGTGCATACGACGAATAACATGTTAGGGAATCTTTATTCGAAGCTGATTATTAATTCCTGTATTACATCTCTTGGGGCGGTTTGCGGTCTTTACCTGGGAGAAATGCTTGCGGAAAGAAAAATACGAAATATCTTCATTCAAATTATGATTGAAGCAATGGATGTCGCAAATGCGATGGGCCTCAATGTGGAGATATATGGCGGAAAGCTGAATTATTATACATTCACCGAAGGAACCGGGGCTTTGAAGCGTTTTAAGCGGCATCTGGTTATTCGTCTCATCGGATTTAAATACCGTCGTTTAAAATCATCAATGTTGCAGTCTCTTGAAAGAGGAAAGAAAACAGAGATTGATTACATGAATGGATATATTTGTGAACAGGGGAAGCGGTTCGAGGTGCCGACTCCGGTAAACGATACAATAGTTCGAATGATTCGGGAAATCGAAAATGGAGACAGAAAAATTTCCCGGGAAAACTTTAATGATCCATTTTTTAAGGTTTTTGAATAATTTCTGGCAATTGCATGCAATATTATTAAATGAGGTGTTGGAAAATTCCTTGCAATTTTATCATCATGAGGAGATAGATCAGAAAGTTAATGGAGCGTAATGCTGCTATGTATCCTTTTTTTTAAATTAGCAAATGGGATGTATGATGGATTGTGAACTAATATCAGCAATAGTCCTGTTATGTGCAGTCGCAGGATTATCAGCCTATCTGTTTTTACTCCGGAAGCGATATTATGACCACGAAACCGGTTTCATGGCTATGATTGAATCCAGTTCCGAGGGTATTATTGTCGTGGACAGGTCCGGTATCATTTCCTTTGCAAGTCCTTCAGTTCATAATCTCCTTGGATATGAGCCCCATACAATTGTTGGCAGATCTTTCCTTGACAGTGTTGTATCGGACAACCGTGAATCTGTTGAGAAATTATTCGCAAGAGCTGTTAATAGCAGAGAAAGGAAGTTTACCACTGATCTGAAAATTCTGAATAGTTCCGGGCAGTGCAGGGAAATCTCGGTACACTGCAGCAACTATCTTCATGCAAAAGCAATTCGGGGTTTTGTGATAAATATACAGGATATTACCGAACAGATTATTATTGAAGAGACCCTTAAAAAAAATGACAGAAAATACCGCTCGCTGTATGATAATGCCATGGTTGGTCTGCTGACAACTGATCTTGAAACAGGTCTGGTGATCGCAGCAAATGATTTAGGGTTTCATGCGTTTGGGTATGATTCAAAGTATGATTTTATCGGTTCCAGCATACTTGATCATTATTCCGATATTCAGTGCCGGGATGCTTTAATCGATGAGCTGAAAAAAAAGGGGGAAGTCCACAAAAAAGAGATTCTTTTCAGGAGAAAGGACGGATCAGTGTTCTGGGGTGAAATTTCTTCAAAAATTTCAATGGATAAAGGAACTATTGAAAGCGTATTGATTGATGTTACAAAATCAAAGGAAGCGGAAGAACATGTGTATCAGCTTACTTTTTACGATCCCCTGACGGGTCTGCCCAACAGGGATATGTTTCAAAACAGGATTCAGACTGAAATATTAAAGTCACAGCGAATAGCGCTTCTCTGTATCGGGATAGATAAATTCAAAAACATCAATGATATGTACGGTTCTTGGATTGGAGACAGCCTTCTTAAAATAATGGCGAAAAAGCTTAAAAAGGTGTATTTTAACAAAGACATGGTGGCGCGTTTTGCGGGGGACGAGTTTATAGTGCTTCTCTCAGAGATCGGCCATAGGGATGATACTCTTAAACTTGATATTATAGATAAGATAGTTCAAAAAACAAATTTTTTATTCTCTGAACCTGTCAATATTGACGGCAATGAAATTGAAGTTACTTCGAGCATTGGGATTGCACTGTATCCCGATGATGGCACACGAGCTCCAGAGCTCATGAAAAACTGTGAAACGGCAATGTATACCGCGAAAGAACGCGGGAGGAATACCTCCTGTTATTATGATGCGAAGTTGAACCGTAAAATGATGGACAGGCTGAAGGTTGAAAAGGATCTCAGAAAGGCAATTGGCAAATCAGAGTTTATCGCACACTATCAGCCGAAGGTGGACGGTGATGGAGCCATTATCGGAATGGAGTCCCTGATACGATGGAACTGCCCGGAAAGGGAGGGGCTTGTTCCTCCTTTCGAGTTTATTCCGCTTGCCGAGAAGAACGGGATGATTATCAATATCGGTAATATTATTCTGCGTAAATCCTGTGAAGAAAACATGCTGCTGCAGAAATTAGGATTTGAGCCGAAATGTGTCGCAGTCAATCTTTCTCCCTATCAGTTCAGTCAGCCGGATCTAATTGACAATATCAAACTTGTTATCAGGGAAACAGGTCTTGATCCGAGATGGCTGGAACTTGAGATTACCGAGAGCGGTATAATGAAAAATGAACGCGAAAGCATTAGAAAGCTCAGCGAGCTCTCGGAATTCGGCATAAGGATTTCCATTGATGATTTTGGTACGGGGTATTCTTCACTCAGTAAGCTCAAGCTGTATCCGATTCACACTCTGAAAATTGACAAGTCATTTGTGGATGATCTTCCGGGGGATCCGCTCTCTGCCACGATAGCGGTTTCAATTATTGACCTTGCTCACAACCTGGGATTCAAGGTTGTTGCGGAAGGTGTGGAAACACAGGAACAGCTTGAATTCCTGAAAGAAAACAGGTGTGACCAGTTTCAGGGATATCTTTTTTATAAGCCGCTCTGCTTCGAGGATTTTAAGAAAAGTCTCGGTACTTCTTCCGCCAAATAAAAAACGACCTCTCCGGTATTTCATTTACTGCAATTCGATTGACATGTATACGGATATGTGTATGGTGATAATTTCGCGGGAATTATGATAAATGTTTTGCGAGGTGCTACTATGTGGAGAATGACTCCATTTGTCGTTTTGGCAATATTTGTACTGTCCCTGTTTGCGTGCCGTTCACAGATGAATGACCAGGGGAAGGAGGATACGATGGTGAACGGTGTGTCGGAAAAAGTCATGCAGTTTCTTGGTAGTGAAATAGTTGATATTATCAAGAATCCTGAAGTTGTCGATAGCTATAAAATTAAAATTAAAAAAGAAAACAGCGGGACCAGAATCGCGGGATATCCTGTTGTTGCCCAGGGGCCAGCTCTTACCGCGCAGCAGATCGATCAGATCCGGTCTGTGCTTCTTGACCGCAACACGTACATGTTCGATTATGTTAAAAAATGCCTTTTTCTCCCGGAATACGCGTTGAAATTCAGAAAAGGAGCCGGAGAAGTGGTGGTCCTGCTGTGTTTCAGCTGTGAGGAGCTTACGTTTGTTTACAATGGCAAAGAACTCCTTGAGGATTTTGATAATGCAACACCGAAGATAAGGGGCCTTATCCAGGCTCTCTTTAGATAAATACAGGGGAATATTATCATGAATAAAATGCCTGCAGTATTGTGTGGTGTCGTTGCTGTCCTGTTCTGTACGATGGCATTGCTTCCGCAGCCGGCTGAAGCAGCGTCGATTCATGCGATCCTGGTGGGAGATGTCTCTGACCCGAATATCGGGCCGGGTGACCGTCTGGATTTGAACCTGATGAAGGGAATATTGAATGATATTGCCAGAAATACCGGCATGCCGCTGAAGATGAAGGTGATTGATGACCGTATTGAACGGTCCACCGTTATGAGCGCGGTCCGGAACCTGAATCCTGGAAACGATGATATGGTATTATTTTACTATACCGGACATGGATACCGGATGCGTTCAATGAATACCAAATGGCCTGCGATGGCGCTCAATGGTCCTGATAATCAAACCGCGGGGCTTGACCAGTACTGGGTTTACAACATGCTTAAACAGAAAAACCCCCGTTTACTGATGGTTATGACTGATGCCTGCAATAACTATGTGCAGGAGGGGGCAATTGATACGACGCTTTCGGTACGTGCCACACAGGAACGGCGTGAAAGTTATAACAAGCTGTTTCGTCAGTACCGGGGGGCGATTATCGCATCAAGCAGTATTCCGGGGCAGTATTCCTTCAGCGGGTCCACGGGGAGCCAGTTTACGGTTGCGTTTCTTCGTAATCTGCGAAGCGCCCTTGGAGAGGCGAATCCCTCATGGGACCGCATAATGAAGAGTTCTGTGCGTCCCCTTATGAACGGCCGCCAGGTGCCGCAGTATGCGTTGAATGACGGCGGAGCATCGGATTTTTCCGATTCTGGAAGCGCTGAACAGCCAGCCGAAGAAAACCGGGAAACCGTACCCGGCAGTGCGGATGAAAACAGGGAGAGTCAATCCGACAGGGCGAGCGGTGAGGGGGCATCTCTTTTTGCACAGCTGCTTCTTCAGCTTGAAGCAAGTGTTAAATACTCGGCACAGACATCTGAATGGAGAGGTCTGCGGAGTCAGTGGATGCAGGATGTACGGAGTGCGGGTTCCGCCGGCGACGTTTCACGGCTGCGTGAGCTGCTTGTTACTTTTGAAACAAATATTCAATACAGCGCACAGAACAGCAACTGGCCGGGGAAAAGGGCCAACTGGATAAGTACGGTACAGTCTTCAGGTTCCTTAGGGGCATTGATTGCACCTTTGCTGGAGGTTGAAGCATCAATACAGTATACTGCGCAGTCTGATACATGGAGAAGCAGGCGAAGCGGCTGGATGAATCAGGTGCGGGCAATTTCCGGCGATACCGGCAGTAACAGCGAGAGTGCCGGTAATGCTGATGGCGGAGGGGAGGGAGGCTCCTTCGGGAACCTGCTCATAGAGCTTGAAGCAAGTGTGAATTATTCCGCACAGTCGTCAAACTGGAGAAACATGAGGGATGGTTGGATCAGAGATGTCCGCAATGCAGGGAATAATGTAGCAAGGCTGCGGGCTGTGCTGATAACATTTGAATCAAATATCTTATACAGCTCTCAGAATGACACCTGGAGAAGCAGACGGTCTGCATGGGTCCAGCAGGTCCGGAGTGCGGGATCGATATCCGTGTTAAAGAATCTGATGATAGAAGCCGAATCCTCAATAGAGTTTTCAGCACAGTCCGATTCGTGGAGGGAAAGAAGGTCCGGATGGCTGCAGGAAGTTCGGGGACTGTAAACGAATGTAATATAAATTTTTCTAAAAATTAATAACGAAATATTATATATTGCGGTATTATGTAGTCTATAGTGTTGACATTCTCTTGGGAGCGCTTATAGACGGAAATGAATGGTTTGGAAAACTGTATAATTTTGTAAGTGGTAAACATAAAAATTTGTTGAAAATATACCGTAGTGGACGGTTATAGTTCATAAAAAACTAATATATTGTGGGATTGAATATGACGCTTGAAAGTTGCAAGAAGTGTAAGTATCATGTGAATTTAGTTTCAGGTCAGGTCATGTGTAAATATAGGGAGAATATTGACTCGCTCGCTACAGAAAACGGAAACGTAATCGGCTGCCCGATTGACAAAACAAAATACTGATTGCCGGTTTTTCCCCGTCAATCAGCCATAAACACAAATAGTCTTTCCCTGGTATTAAAAATCCAGTACAGCTTCCAGCGGCAGCTCCGGGTAGATCTGCCCGTGGGCCGGAGGCATGGAATTATATACCCAGGAAATATCGACGGAACCGAGGGTGAAACCGCGCACCCTTTTCAGCCCTGAAAAGTTGCCACGTGCAAGGACATTTTCCATTTTCATGGTAAGTGCATAAAGAGCGATCTCGGTGTGTGCCGGTATTGCGGCGAGTTCATCACCATAGGCAATTGTGGAAAACACAAGGCCCCGGGAATCAGCGGCCTGACATTGAATCACAGGAATAATAACGGGGAACCCGTTATTGTCGATATAGGCGACGAATTTCAGGGAATCCAGCATGGAGAAAATATTCTGCGCCAGAGGCTTCAGCACCGGCGCAGGATGTTTCATTGCGGCACCGCTTTTCACCGCTTTTGTCACAAGGGAGGCAAGGATTATCTTTGCCAAGGGAAGTGGTTCTTTTTGCGTTGTTTCAACAAGGTCCATATAATGGACTGTGTTGATCCCGAAATATGTGTTGTACCGGAACATAGGTTTTTCGTTGTATATTTCATATTCCGGACCTTCCATCCTGCGATGAGTCCACAGTGCCGTTCCTCTCCACATCGATTTATCAAGAGTCATTATAAGAAAACCCACATGGGGGTTCTTCTGCACATGGGACTTGCTGAGGCCATGGCTGAATTCTCCGAAGGACATATGTGTTTCATCGAGAGCCTGGAGAGAGGTGATAAGGGTTATATGGGGAAGCCCTTCTGAGTTTACCGTTGCGACAAGTCCAACTTTTTCGTCAGGGATAAATGCTGCTATTTCTTCTTTCGTGAATTCCTTTTTTTTATTCATTGCGATCTGCTCCTTGTGTAGTATCAGCGGCACCCGGAAGTACGGGGCTGCGGGGATTCGTTGCCTGAATGCGCGGTGCCGGAAACCTGCGGTGAACCGGTAAAGAATACTATCGACGGATCAACGCCGGATTGCTGTGCGATATATGTCAGGTGTTCCATCTGTTCTGTGGTGAGAAGGGGGGTCTGAGCAAATTCCCATTTTTTCCCAAGACGTGTGTACTTGTCGCCGCAGAGGTTGTTGAATGCGCAGAGCTCCCAGCGGGCCACTGATTTTTCCGGCAGCGCGGCAATACATTCACCAATGCCGCGGATGTTATCATCCCGGTCAGTTGCCCCGGGAATTACCGGCGTCCGTATCCACAGCTCCCCGGGAAACATGTGCTCCCTGATATATTCTGCGGTAACATGCAGATTTGAAATAATTTTTTCATTGGAACTGCCGGTAAACAGGATATGTTTTTCAGGGTCAATTTCTTTGAGGTCATAGAGAACAAGGTCAGTGTAAGGCAGTATCTCCAGAAGGACTTCCGTTCTGCAGAGACCGCACGTGTCCAGAGCAGTGTGAATGCCGCGTTCCCTGAGCTCACGAAGGAGGGCGATAACAAATTCCGGCTGCATGGTACATTCTCCGCCGGAGAGGGTTATTCCGCCCTTTGATTTTTTGAAATATGAAAGGTCTTTCAGAAGCTCGCTGAGCAGTTCATCCACCGTCCACATGCGTCCAAGAAGCTCAAGGGCCGTCGTGGGGCATGCCTCAACGCATGTGCCGCATCCCCTGCAGAGATCGCGGCTGATGATAATTTCTCCCCCGTCACCTATGGTAAGGGCCTGCCGGGGACAGATGTGCTCGCACATGCGGCATCCGATGCACCGCGAAGCGATCCATTGCACCTGGGGAGAGTGGGATATGCTTTCAGGATTATGGCACCATGAACAGTGGAGAGGGCATCCCTTCATGAATACCGTGGTGCGGATGCCGGGGCCGTCTTCCGTGGACATGCGCTGGATTTCCAGAACTCTCCCCGTGATGGGGGCAGTTTTTGCTGTTTCTGACATGGGACCTTCCCTAAAACCTGTTATGGCTTACCCGGGCAATCACTTCATCCTGGAGCTCTTTCCCGATAGTGGTAAAATATGCATTATAGCCAGTCACCCGCACCAGCAGATGGCGGTAATCCATGGGATGTTTCTGGGCCTCACGCAGCATGCCGGGGTCCAGCATGTTTATCTGAAGCGCGGTGCCGCCGTTTTCGGTGTATCCTTTGAGAAAGGCCTTGAATTTTTCCCTGTGCTCCGGGTCCCGGAGGATTGAAGGATTGAATGTGATTGTATGGCTTGCGCCGTTCGGAAGCATGTTGCGGAATTCACGCCAGCCGGCGTCTGTATCCGTCACTTTCCCGCCAAGGACTTTTCCCACGGAGTTTGTATTGGAGGTGGGGCCGTTGATATCGGCACCGTTTGAAGGACATATCGCATTCGAAAGAAATTGTCCCCGCTTTCTTCCGTCAGGACTTGCTGCCATGATAAATCCGTCCCCGGCCCAGTAATTCCAGCTCAGCATGCCGGGCCTGAACTGGCGCCCCGTGCTTGTTGTGCGGTATTTCCATGTCTCGCCGGTCCAGAGCTCCATCACCATGCGTCCCATTGTATCAGCCTCATTGTCATCGCGGCCGTATTTTGGAGCACGGTTTTTTGCCATTGCCTGAAGCACCTCGTATCCTTCCCAGTTATTTTTCAGGGCCGATATAAGGTCTTCCATGGTGCAGGCCTTTTTATCGAACACGAGATATTTTACTGCAAGAAGGGAATCCACGGTGGTGGCAAAAGTTACCGCCTCAAGTGTGGTGAGACTGATTTCCGCGCCTCCCCGTGTAATGTCAAGGGCCTTCTCCGCGCACCCCCGCACGAGACAGGAAAGATAGGGTGTGGGATGAAAACGGGCGCGGATACTTTCTGAGGTCTCATAGAGTTCAGTTATTTTTTTTATGATATATTTTGTCTGGAGAGAGTAGGCTGTCCAGAACTCATCCCATGATGTGAAACGCACCGACGAACCAGTCCTGGGGCCGTCCTGCCGGGGCATGGTAGTTTTCCCGGTCATCATGTCTGTGAAGGGGAGAAGATCCTTGCCCCCTGTGAGGGCAAGTTCAACACCTTTCAGCAGGTTCAGATTATTATCGACGGTGCCGGAACGGTCATTGCCAACCATGGTGTTTTCCAGGCATCCCACGGGAGCGTATTCATGGATAGTATCCTCATTTATAAGATGGGAAAGCCCTGCAATTTTTGCCTCCTCCATCATTCCCGCCATGGAACGTTCGTCAAAATTCAAAAGGAACGGGGCCCCCTGGCTTGAGGCGATCATGTCGGCGATTTTGTCAAGAAGGGGTTCCGGTGTTCCCCGGTGGAGCCGGATGTTGGGCTTGGGTTCAAGTATGGGGGACATGTCATCGATCACTTCAAGGATTGCGTAGGTGAGGTCATTTGCACAGTCTTTACCGTTTTTTCCAATTCCCGCCAGTGTGATGAGCTGGCCGAACCCGGCGGTGATTCCCTGGTTGCCGGTGCGGATCATTGCATCATAGGCAGTGTTGCAGTGAATCCAGAAGCATTTCAAAAGTTCTTTTCCGAATTCACGGTCCATCCCCTGCTGTAGTGAGCGTTCCCAGTACGGGAAAAGGTACTGGTCAATTCTGCCGAACGAGACACCGGGCCCGGGATAGTTTTCGTCACTCATGATAAGCATGTGGTTGATCCAGAGGGCCTGCAGCGACTCCCAGAATGAACGGGGAGGGTTCCATGGCACATTGTCAAGATTGCGGGCCATCTGTTCCAGTTCAGTGCGGCGCAGGGTGTCAGTCTCTTTTGCCGCAAGGTTTCGGCAGATTGTGGCATATTCGCCGGCGAGATCACGGGCCATTGTTGCTGCTGTCATCATTGCATTGAGCTGCTGCCCCTTTTCTCCCTGCTGTTCATTGGGCGGTAACGAATTATATCTTTCAACGAGGTCCTGATGAATTCCTTTCCATCCTGTGCTGAGGGCCCGTGTATGGTCAGGAATAAGGTGACCGCTTGTGGCGCCGGAATTGCCGTATCCGTGATCATGAAACCATTTCATTTTCGCGCGGGCCCCGTGTTTTCCGAAAATCAACTTTTCACGCTGCCTTGATTCTTTTTCTGTGAGGCACATGGATGTCTGAATATTAAAACGGGCCCCCGCGATGAGGTCACCGGGGAGTAATTCTTTTGGAAGATACCGCACCATGACTTCCTTTACAAACCATGCCCTCCGTTCGGCAATGCTCCATTCCCAGAATTCCGGAACCAGGTCAACAGTGCGTGCCGCAAGCCTGTAGGAGCTGTAGAGAGTCTGCATGAGGGTATATGTTTCCGGGACAATGTAGAAGGTCAGTTCATTGTACTGGACATCCCACGGTGTACCGGTTGTCCAGGACGTATGTTCGTTGTTCCACTTTCTGCTGTTCCCCTGAAAGTAATAGTCCCGAAGTCGCTGGATTCGCGGAGAAAGTCCCCCCGGCTGTTTCAGGGGATATATGTCCTGACGTGCTGCAGATGTTTCCATTGATTGCCTCCTTAATTTTGCCGCTGAACTATAAGGCTCCGGAGATGTGACTCCCCGTGACTGATTATTTCCTTCATTATTTTTTCAGCACCTTTCGGATTGTGCTGCTCAAGCGCGGGATACAGTTTTTGGTGAAGAGAAAATACCATGGATACAACAGAGATGTCCCGGAAGAACTGGGAGGTGAGGTTGGTGTACACCTCTTTGAATGAATTGAGCAGAAGAGGGTACACAAGGTTTCCGGAGGCAAGAGCAATGAGATGATGAAATCTGAAGTCAAACTCAGTAATTTTTTCAGTATGTTCCGGATCAGCAGCGGTTTCCTCTGCGAGCAGTGTTTTAATTTCAGTAAGATGCTCCTCTGTCCTGTTTAGGGCTGCGAGACGAGCGAATTCAATTTCAAAATGAGCGCGCATCGAAAGGAGGCTTTCAAAGAGCCCGGGAGCGAGGTTTCCTTCATGGTAATGGACAAGGGAGTTCAGGAGCTCAAGTGAGCCTTCTTTTCGGTAATCGTTCACGAAGGTCCCCACGCGGGGCACCATGGTTACCAGTCCCTTTGTCTCAAGATCAAGGAGCCCCTCATGGACAACAGGACGGCTTATACCGAGCTGAAAGGCAAGCTCTCTCTCGGAAGGAAGCTTCTGGCCAATGGATATTTTTCCCGAAAGGATCAGTTTCTCGAAGCGCTGAATGAAAACCTCAACAAGGCTTTCTGATTTTATTGGCTGCAGCAGTTCACGCATCAGATTTCCCTTTGTGGCTGGTGGTAATACCATATGCCATTGTATGGGTTCAAAATACTATGTCAACAGGAAAAAGTCAAATGGAAACACCTGTATTTTTGATTATAGTGTATCCAAAAAGATATTGACGATGGTTTTCGATTTTGGTAATTTTTTACTTACAGGTGAGGTTTGTCTGTTGGGTAAAATATGCATGATTTTTTGCGCGAAATTTTAAGCACATGCTGTTAAAAAGGACTTTTTAGTATGAAAAGATCCTTGAGGAGGGTGAATTTATGAGTAAGCATTTGTGTATAGTAGGAATTTTATTGATTCCATTTACTTTTTTGTTCGCGGAATCTCTTAAAAAAAATAAAAAAAAACCCAAATTCATCACAGAAGTCTTAAAAGCCCGATAATTGATGTCATCCATATAATTGAGCAATCGAATTGTGGGAAGATAGGATCTGAGCTTGAAAGAGCGAGGGTCTTTTTCTTTTTGAAAGCTCAGTCTTGTGAAAAAGTTTTTACAATAAAAAATCTTGTTAAGCTGGCTTTTTCAACAAAAAGATCAAAAAGACTGTACCTAGTACAATTACAAAAAATGATGCGGTTTAGTAAAATATAATGGGAATCCTGTTATAAATTATCAATCAAGAGTGACATTCTCCATATTAACTATTGACCGGGTAAATTTTATTAATTTAGCAGTTTCCTGAAAAACTCGGTTAAAGTATAGAAATTAATTGCCAAAACAGTCAAGGCGAATAATAAAGTAATCATGAGAGGAACAGATAACCCAACCCAAATAGAAATGTACAGTTACATTCCGCTGGAAACACGGATACC
>JAKQCH010000208.1 GCA_029573825.1 Spirochaetota bacterium
CTGGAGGCCTCCGCCGCGGGGGACGCGGGAAAGAACTTCCAGATCGTCGCCAGCGAAGTTCGGCGTCTCGCGGACAGCACAGTATCATCCACCAATGAAATACGGCAGAAAATTGACGAAATTCAGCGCTCGTCGGACAACCTGGTGCTTTCCACGGAGAAAGGCACGGAGCGCATCCGGGAGGGATGGGAACGCTCCACAAAGCTCCGGGAGGTGTTCGATGAAATCCTGAATTCAGCGGAAGTCTCCGCTGCGTCGTCGGAGCAGATTGTGGCATCGGTGAACCAGCAGGTATCAGCGTTCGGGCAGATACTCATTACCCTGCGGCAGATTTCACAGGGCATTGACGATTTCGTCGTCTCAACGCGGTCCACCACCAGCGCGTCGGAATCGCTGAAGGAAACCGGCGAAGACTTGAAAACGTCCCTTGCGAAATATATCTTATCATAAGGATGTGCGGAATGGATAACGACGAACTGATTGCGAAACTGGAAAACAGCGACCGGGAGGATGACACCGCCCTGGCAGCTGAAGATGAAGTGGTCCACAAACTTCTCATTTTTCAGATCGACTCCATAAAATATGCGGTGTATGCGGACCTTGTGAGAGAAATTGTCATCAACCATGACCTCTACTACATTCCTTTTGTTCCGCCTTACATCGCAGGTCTTATCAACCGTCAGGGACAGCCGTACACGGTATTTGACCTGAAAATGCTTTTTACGAATGAAAGGCTCAGGGCATCGAAGGTTCTGATCATGAAGAGCGAAACTGACTACATCGCGTTTCTGATTACCGATGTCGCGGAGATATCAGGCATACCCGCTTCCTCGATAAACCTTGTGGTGTCCTCTGAAACGGAAAACACCTTTATCGGGTCATTCAATCACCGGGGCAATGAGATATTTATTATCAATGTCCAGGAAATTTACAACAGGCTCGCCGATGACCTCCAGAACATTTAGGACAGCATCCGCATCGGAGAATGTAGAAACGGTGGTCGTTTCAGGTGACTGGGGCGGTTTCCTGATAAACAGATCCGAAATAGCATCCAGCATATATTACGATGCCGCTGATTTTTCACGTTTCGGGAACACTCTGTTCCATGTGTTTGAGCACAAAAATGAAAACACCCTGCTGCTCGATTTCGACCATTATCTGAATAAATATTTTTCCATCACACCTTCAGGAAAATCATGTATAATCTTTTTTTTCAATATCCGCCCTGACTCTCCCCTGGACAAGCTCAAAGACGCATTCGGGCAGACCGGGGGGAACGGGGCAATGCTGTCCCGCACCGCTGCGGTAAAAATTACCGGGACCGCGGCGCTACACAGCGTGCCCCTCAGGGAATTCCGTTTCTTTCCGGAGCCTGTCCGCGCTCCCCTGGCCAGGCAGGGAATTCTCTGCCTCAGGATCAACGGTTCACCGGGCGCGCAGTATCTCATTGACCTGCACACGCTTATGACAAAACAGCTTGAACGAATATCGACAGAAAACGGTGACGAATGAAAATCCTTATTGTGGACGACTCCGCGCTGCTCCGCAGCATCCTGAAACAGGTCCTGCAATCATACGCAGATGTGACCGTATTGTATGAAGCGACAAACGGCAGACAGGCTGTTGAAATGAACAGAACCCATAACCTCAACCTCATCATTATGGATATCACGATGCCCATAATGGACGGATTTGAAGCGACAGAAATTATCATGAAGGAAAAACCGGCCCCGGTGCTTATCCTTTCAAACGATGTGGATTCCGCCGCGAGCTTCAGAGCGCTGAACCTCGGCGCCCTGGAGGTCATGAAGAAACCTGAACTGGACGAATTTAACAATCCGGCATTCTACCGTGATTTCATTACCAAGCTGAAAGCGCTGGCATCAGTTGACTCCCCTGAACAATACTCCTCTCCGGAATCAGACACTCCCGCGATGGATGGGAACAACAGATTCCAGATGATAGTGCTGGGAGCGTCCACAGGAGGGCCGAAGGCAATTTCAAAACTGCTGAAACCAATACCGAAAAATTTCCCCCTTGGAATTATCATCGTACAGCATCTTGAAACAGGTTTTGACGAAAGCTTCACCCAGTGGCTTGACGGAGAAACACCCCTTTCCGTACGCATTGCCCATGACAGCGATTTCCCCGGCCCCGGAGAAGTGGTAATTGCCCCGGCGGGGAAGCATCTGGTTTTTAATCAAAAAAAACTGCACCTTGATGACGGCCCGAAAATACTGAACCAGAAGCCAAGTGTCGACAAACTGTTCATCTCCGCGGCACAGCAGTTCGAGTCACAGCTTATCGGCATACTGCTTACGGGAATGGGAACCGACGGCGCTGAAGGATGTGTCGCGATAAAATCCCGCGGCGGCTACACCATAGTCCAGGACCAGGCATCATCAACAATATTCGGGATGCCGCGCGCCGCCATTGAGCGGAAAGGCGCCACCAGGGTCCTTCCCCTTGAGAGCATCGCGGAATTCATTCTCCGCTTAACAGGTCAGGAATGATGGCACAGGGATTTCCAATCATCTCCGGGTTTGACCGGCTGCTGGAATATATTGAGGATATCACCGGTATCACTGTCCCGGACACAAATTACCGCGCCCTGGCGGAAGAGGTGAAAATACGCACCCTGGAAATGGGCGTTACGGTACAGCGCTATATCGACATTCTCCGTGACGACAGCGCCGAGCGCGAAAGTTTCTTGAATGCAGTCACGATTAATGAAACCTATTTTTTCCGTGAATCCCGGCACTTCACTGTCCTCAGAGAAATTCTGCTTCCGAGAATCGGCCGCACCGGAGGGCCCGTTCTTGCATGGTCGGCAACCTGCGCAACGGGAGAGGAAGGTATATCACTTGCCCTTATATTGAAGGACTATTTCGGGGATGATACAAGGTCGCGTTTTACCGTATATGCGACTGATCTCAACTCTGAAGCACTTTCACACATGCGCCAGGGCATCTACACGAAAAATTCATTCCGTGAAGACGGAAAGGCATACCACCGTCTCATCGAACAACACAGCACCCTGACCGGGAAATCGAGAAAAATCAGCGCCGATATAATCGCAGGTATCAATATCGCCCGCAGGAATCTTTTTCTCGACACCCTGGAGGACATGCCGGACTCTTTTCACATTGTATTCCTCAGAAACACCCTCATATACATGAAAGGAGAGAAAAAGAATTCGATTCTTGCCCGTGTCGTATCAAAAATCAGTGAAGGGGGGTACCTGTTCCTCTCGTCCTCGGAGATGCCCCTCGTGGTCCATCCCGACCTTGAAACCGTTCAGGAAGGGGATATCTATTTTTTCAGGAAAAAAAAGCATCCTCACCGCGAGATAAGCAGCATTCCCGTAAACACTCCGGCAGGCGCAAAACCTCCTGCACACCGCATCGGCAGGAAAAACATCGTCCCCCTGAACAGGAGTACCAGCCATCGGCAATCTTCTGTTTCAGTTGCGTCCGTACTCGCTGCCGTCCGGGATATCGAAAGACATAAAGGCTGTGATTCCATTTCAGACAACCAGTCATATATAATTGCGGAGCTGCTGCTCTACTCCATTCATTTTATCAACAATATGAAACTTGATATCGCGCGAGAGATTGTGCGCACTGTCGTAAAACATTTCAGCAACGAAATCACCAGCCACCTCCTGGGTTTTATCGCCCTGCTTGAAGGGGAACGGGACGCCGCGACATCATTCTTCAGCGCTGCGATCACCTGCAACACTTCATTCTGGCCATCCAGATTTTATCTGGCAAATACGCTCAGGGACAGCAAACCCCTTGAGGCCTTGAAGGAATTTACAAAATGCAGGGATATACTTTCCCGCAGTGACGCATCGCAGGATGTCCGTTACGGATTTCTTGTGGAATATTTCAGCGAAAAATACTTTCTTGACCTCTGTGACTCATGGATTCAGTCACTGGAAAAGGTCTCTCAACGCCAACAATCAGGGGTAAAACCATGCCGCTAAACAGAGACTCCTTCATTTCACAGTACCTCGATGAGATCAGGGACAACATCCAGAACCTCGACAGTTCAATCATTGTTCTGAAAAAGGACCCGGACAATGAAGAAGACCTGAACAGAATACTGAGGACCCTCCATACTATAAAGGGGTCATCACGGATGCTTAAATTTTCCACCGTGGAAAAAATATCACACGGCCTTGAGAACGTGCTGAAGGGAATAAAGGAGCACCGCTATTCCATATCGGATGCCCTTGTACAGCTTGTATTCATCACCTCGGACTATCTCAGGGAATGCGCTAAAAAAATTGCCGCCGAAAAGGACGACACAATCGACATCGATGCGCTGCTTCGCGTCTTTGAGCGCGCATCATCCAATGAACCCTACACCCTTGAGGAAATCAGAAAATTCAAATCCAGCGCCACCGACATGGAGGGCCCGTCTCCGGAAAGAAAAGAAGCTGTAACCGGCACAGACACTGCGGGGGTGTTTAAAGACCTTCAAACCATCAGGGTTAAGATCGACCACATAGACACCATAATCAAGAACACAAATTCCCTGATAATAAACCAGTTCCAGATGAAGAAGCAGAACGAAGCCCTGGCAAACCTTGAAGAGACGCTGCAGGAATTCCGTACAGGATGTGAAGCCGGGGCAGGAGAAAACACTTCACTGATGCGGGAAATGTCCGGGAAAATGTCTTCAATGCTGAAAGGCATCCAGAAAATACGGAAGGGCTTCAACGAGCAGATTGAAACTATTGAGCGGGAAACCTTTGACCTCCAGGAAAGCATCGTTGGCCTCCGCATGTTTCCCCTTGAAATGATATTCGGCTCCCTGCCTAAAATGGTGGAGGAGCTTTCTGTGAGCCTCGGAAAATCCATCAGCTTTTCAATATCGGGGAGCGATGTGCGCCTTGATAAAATAATCCTCGAAACCATAAGCGACCCCGTTGTCCATCTTGTGAGGAACGGAGTTGATCACGGCATTGAGCTGCCGGAAGAAAGGGAACGTGCGGGAAAAAACCGGAACGGAAATATTTCCATCAACTGCTTCAGCGAAGGGGGAACCATCGTTGTCGCGATCAGGGATGACGGCAGGGGCATAAATTTTGAACGGGTGCGCAGTCGTGCGCTTGAGATGTTTCCCATGATGGCTGATGAAATCCGCGCAATGGGCGAACCGGAACTGACCGCATTTCTTTTTCAGCCCGGATTTACAACCAGCAGCACTGTATCGGACATCTCGGGCCGGGGCGTCGGCCTTGACATAGTAAAACACAAAATTGAAAACATAAAGGGCAAAATAACTGTCACCAGTGAACCCGGCATGTGGACGCAATTCACCCTCGCCCTGCCGCTTTCACTTGCTACCGTGGGGGGATATTTCATTACTGCGTCCTCGAAAAAATTCTTTATTCCATCCAATTTCGTAAGAGAGATACTTCTGATCGGACCCGGTGAAAAAATTCCGATGCTCAACAAGGAGGCGGTAAAAGTCCGCGAAAGCCTGATACCGCTCTACAGCATGGCGCACCTTCTTGACCTGGACATTCGCGACGATAGCAGCAGAGATTTCGTGGTCATCGTTGAGTCCCTCGGGGAAACTATCGGCATCGTGGTGGACTCGATTATTGAATTCGCGACATTGATTTACAAGCCCCTTCCGCCGAGCCTGCAGCAGCTCAGATACATCCAGGGTATCGTCTTTGATGAGAACTATGACATCGTCAACATTCTGCACATGCCCGCCCTTATAGAAAAGAGCAAGCGCATGAGCGACATTGAAATGAAACGCCGCTTTGTCAAAGAACGGAAAGAACTCCGGAATATCCTCGTCATTGACGATTCCGTGAACTCCAGGGAAATTGTAAAATCAATTTTCGAATCGGCCAATTACTCCGTTACAACGGCGCAGGACGGCATTGACGGCCTCAACAAGGTCCGCAGCAGCGACTTCAAATTAATCGTAACAGATATCAACATGCCGAGAATGGACGGTTTCACCTTTATTGAAAACATTAAGCGCGAGGAACAGCTGCGGGGCATTCCCGTGATCATCATTTCATCATTCGACGATCCTGATTCCAAAAAGCGGGCATCCGAACTTGGTGCTGACTCCTATATCGTCAAATCTGATTTTGACAGAAACAATCTTATCAGCGTCGCAAAAAATCTTATCCGATAATCCGGGGACAATTATGGCACAGGGGAAAACTATACTGCTTGTTGACGACTCAGACCTTATTGCCGGGGTGCTGTCTGAATACTTCACCGCTGCAGGGTACACTGTCCTGCGCGCGAAAAACGGCATTGAAGGAATTGAAATGACATACCGGAACATTCCCGATGTCATCATCATGGACGTTGAGATGCCGGTCCTTCAGGGATACCAGGCAAGCAGGATACTGAAATCACGGCGCGGTGTCCGCGACATTCCGATTATCATGCACACCTCACTCTCTGAAGACAGGGACGAGTTCTGGGCACGGTCTTCCGGGGCGGATGAATTCGTGACAAAAAATTTTGACAACCTCGAACCCCTCATGGTGCGGGTCACAAACCTTTCCGATCACCCGCCGTTCAGGACTGAACTGATATCTGAAGACGCCGCACAGGTGAACCGGGATTTCATCATGGAAATTCTGGGGACGATCATTGACCGGCAGCTTTTTCAGTCAACAATCATGAATGAGCTCTCCGGCGTGGGGACCTGCATCACCTCTCTCCGGGACACCGCTGAAAACATCCTGGGCCTCCTTGACAGGACATGCGACCATCATGTAGCGGTGCTGCTGCTGTATTATCACAGGAAATGTCTGGCGTTTCTCCTTCCCTCTTCCCAGGTATATGAAAATGAAGCGGAAGATTTCTTTAATATCTGCCTCAACGATTTTTACACTACATTCAGCGACACCATTCCCGGTTCTGTGGAAAAAAGCATCTTCGCGATTGAAAACCGGGAAGACTACCGGAAAACCAGAATTGACAGCAGGAAAATCAATTCCTATTCACAGTTCGAATTACCCGGCGCCTGTGACATAATTGGCACGCTCCATGTGGGCAACTTCACCAACAACTATTTTTCCGATCTCATCTGTGATAACATACGGATATTCGCAAAGGGAGCAGGAATGCTCCTTGAAAACGCGATGCACCTCAAGTACACAAGCGAGATGGAAATAAAAATCCGGAACATTTTTTCGAAGTTTGTTCCCGCTGAAATTATTGACGATATGATAGGCAGAACAGGAACTTCCTCCCTCCTTTCCGGTGAGAAGCGGAGTGTAGCGGTATTATTTTCCGACATTCGTTCCTTTACGGTTATTTCTGAAAACAACACTCCGGAGGATGTCGTTGCATTTCTGAACTCCTTTTTTGAAGTAATGGGGAATGCCATCCAGAAACACGGTGGCACTATCGATAAATTTATCGGTGATGCGATTCTCGCGGTATTCGGCGCTCCCACAAGTTATGAAAACAACTCGGAACGTGCGGTCCTGGCTGCGCTTGAAATGTTCAGTTCGCTGTCGCTGCTGGACACCGCGAACTTAAAGCTCCCTCCCAAAGGGCTCGATATCGGTATCGGTATCCATGAAGGTGATGTCATCGTGGGAAACATCGGATCAAAAGACAAGTTTGACTATACCGTAATCGGCGATACCGTAAACCTCGCTTCCCGTCTTGAAGGGCTGACCAAACACTACAGCAGCCACATTATTGTATCGCAGAGCATCCAGGACAGGCTCAGTGGGAAAATCCTTTTCCGGGAACTGGACAATGTGCGGGTAAAAGGAAAAGAAATCCCCACCACGATCTACAAGCTTGAAAATATAAGAAAAAATTCATTTCCCGATGATGCGGTAAAGCTCTACAACAAGGCCCTCAGCATGTACAAAATACAGAACTGGGACACCGCAATTGAGTATTTCACCCGTGTACTTGCCACAATACCGGATGATGACGTATCGCAGATGTATATTGACCGCTGCAACAATTATAAAGTCTCCCCTCCTCCGAAAGACTGGGATGGGACACGGGACCTCGATTTTAAATAAAACTGTGATGCAATCGCGGCACAATTAACGGCGTGATCAGAAGCGGCCGTAAAAATTTTCTTGCAATATAGCCCCTCCTCCTCCAGCGTTCACTTTGAAAACTTCAGGGGAGCCGGTATTCAATCATGATAGTCGCTGAGAACATAACGAAAAGCTACGGAGGGGAAGTCCTCTTTGATTCGATCAGTTTCAGGATCAACAGCAGGGAACGGGCCGGTCTTGTGGGTAGAAACGGCCATGGTAAAACAACCCTCTTCCGGATACTCACCGGTGAAGAGCACCCGGATGACGGAATGGTCACCATACCAAAAAATTACCGTATGGGATATCTTCAGCAGAACCTTGCCTTTCATGAACATTCTGTAATTGAAGAAGCATCGTGCGCCCTTATCCCTGAAGAACGCATGAACACATGGAAAGCGGAAAAGATACTCTCCGGACTCGGTTTTTCCCGGGAACAAATTACGCTTCATCCCTCAATGCTTTCCGGAGGATATCAGGTTCGCCTGTCCCTGGCGAAGGTCCTCATTGCGGAACCGGACATGCTGCTTCTCGACGAACCGAACAACTACCTTGACATCACCTCGATACGATGGCTCCGGAACTTTCTCATCACCTGGACAGGGGAACTGATGCTCATTACCCATGACAGAAACTTTATGGACAGCATTGTCACCCATACCATGGGGATACACCGGAAAAACCTCCGGAAGATAGAAGGAAACACCGGGAAGCTCTATGACCAGATCGCCCAGGAGGAGGAAATCTACGAAAAAACGCGGATCAATGATGAACGCCGGAAAAAGGAGATCGAACAGTTTGTCAACAGGTTCAGGGCGAAGGCGCGCCTTGGGAACCTTGTGCAGTCCCGGGTGAAAATGCTCGAAAAGATGGGCACCGCGGAACGCCTTCAGAAAATCAAGACCCTTGATTTTTCTTTCGCAGAAAAGCCGACTCATGCGAAATACCTCATGAGCGCGGAAAACATTTCGTTTTCCTATGACAGCACGGTATCCCCCATTATAAAAAACTTTAACATCACCGTGAGCTCGCGGGACAGGATATGTGTGGTGGGACGGAACGGAAAAGGAAAAACGACACTTCTGAAACTCCTTGCAGGGGCCATTCCGCCGGACACCGGCACAATTACCTGGCATCAGACCGCGGCCCCCGGATACTATGAACAGAGCAACACCGACACCCTTGTGAAAACCCGCACCGTTGTTGACGAAGTTGCCGCATCCCATGAATCCGTGGAGAAACAGCGCGCCTGGGACATCTGCGGGATTATGATGTTTGAAGGAGACAACGCGCTGAAAAAAATTTCCGTGCTTTCCGGAGGGGAGAAAAGCAGGGTCCTCCTGGGGAAACTGCTTGTTACGCCCCTGAACATTCTGCTTCTTGACGAGCCCACAAACCACCTTGACATGGAAGCCTGCGACGCGCTCCTTGAAGCTATTGACTGCTTCGACGGGGCGGTCATCATGGTGACCCACAATGAGATGTTTCTTCACGCCCTTGCTGAACGACTGGTAATATTTCAGGATGAAAAGGTACGGGTATACGAGGGGACCTACGAACAGTTCCTTCAGGCGGGGGGATGGCACGACGATGAGACAAGGGAGGAAAAACCATACCGCGCGGCAGACAATGAATCCGGGCTCCTCTCCAAAAAGGAACTGAGGAAACGCCGCTCTGAGATTGTCACAGAGCGTTCAAAAATTCTGAAACCCCTTGAAATTCGGATACAGAAGCTGGAGGCAGACATTACCGCAAACGAATCACGCCTCGAACAGTACAATCATGAGATGATAGCGGCTGCCGGCGAGCAGGACGGACCCCGCATACAAAAACTTTCCCGTGACATCCATGCCCTGAAGACCCTCACCGAAAGCCTCTATGATGATCTTGATGCCGATACAACCCTCTTCGAACAGGAATCACAGCGGTTTGATACACTTCTTGGAGAACTTGAATAGCTTCATTTCACACCTCGAC
>JAKQCH010000234.1 GCA_029573825.1 Spirochaetota bacterium
CTTGCATCCACTCAAGAAAGAAACACCGCCTAAAAAAGCACCAGCAGTTGTAACTCCTGACAACTTCAGGAAATTTCTTCTGGTAATAGGCATAAAACCCTCCTGCCAATTTTATTTATCGTATTCTAAAATACCTGATACTGAACCTGCTATGTACCTCTTACAAAAAATAATATTGTATGATTAGTTTATTGGTCGCAATTCTCCCTCCCCGCTTCCATCAGCAAAGAGAAAAACAGGAGGAAAAACAGCATACCTCATCCATAGTAGTTTTCAACACTTGTACGTCAAATAATTTTTCGATAATCGATTTCCAAAAAAAAATTATTAGCCAATACAAATTTTCGGTGGGAAGAAAAAGTAATTTCGAGGAAGGATTTACCGGAATTCTCCGTTATAGTATTCCCGGGCTTTCTCCAGCAGTATGTCCCGCTCGTTAATTTCCGGCTCATCAAGGACCAGTTCGAGTAAATGGTTCAATATTTTCCCAATTGTCGGGCCAGGGGTAATAGAAAACTCATTCATTAAAACGTGTCCGTCAATGTCGAGGTCTTTCACGGTAATCGCGTTTTCCTCCTCGATCACACGCTCCATCCTTCTGCGTAGCTTCCCGATCGGTGCAGGAAGCCCCCCGCGCATACCGTTCCCTTCCCTGTCCGAAAACCGCACCATGAAAAGATCATCAATATTTTCGACACCGACTTTTCGCATAAATCTCCGCACGGCTCCGTCAGTCCATTCGTCAGTATAATGAAACATGTGGTTTGATATAAGATTTGTTATCCGTGAAATTTCTTCATTGGAAAATCTCAGGCGCGAAAGAATTTTTTTTGCAATCCGCGAGCCAATTACTTCGTGATTATAGAACGTGTAATCCCCGTCATCGCCTTCACGGCGCGTCGCGACCTTTCCGATATCGTGAAGGAGCGCCGCAATACGGACAATATGATTCCCCGACGGCGCCGCATCACAGGAATATATACTGTGATAGTAAATATCATACATGTGATATTTATTCTGGACAACTCCATAGCAGCGCGCCAGCTCCGGTATCATAAGATCGAGAAGTCCTGACTCACGCAAATATTCAAATCCGACGGAAGGGGTATCGGCATCCAAAAGCTTCAGGAGCTCATCGCGTACCCTTTCGGCGGACACAAGCCGGGCCACATCGAGGGTTTTCCCTATCGCATCGAAGGTGCCTGAATCTATGGTAAAATGCAGCTTCGCCGCGAACCTGCAGGCCCGGTATGGCCTGAGACCATCCTCGCTGAAGCGGTCAATTGAGTCACCGATGGTCCGGATGATTCTGCGGTCAATATCGTCCAGCCCCCCGACATAATCAATTAACTCCTGCTTTATAACATCATACGCCAGACCATTTATTGTGAAGTCCCGCCTCATGACATCTTCTTCGAGAGTATCAGAGAAGGAGATACTTTCAGGTCTGCGCCCATCAACATACTTACCGTCCGCACGGTATGTGGTAATTTCATAGGTGGCATCATCGTTAAACAGCAGCGACACAGTACCATGCTTTATACCTGTCGGGATGACCCTCTTAAAGAGCTTCATGACCTGCTGCGGCCTCGCATTGGTAGCGAAATCAAAGTCATAAGCGGGAGCGCCCATCAGGAGGTCACGCACTGATCCGCCTATAAGATAGCACTCAAATCCGCTTTCCGAAAAAGTGGTCACAATACTCCGGATCGCTTTTTCATAATGGGGAGGAAGAATAATTGATTTTTCAAGAATTGTCATGATACCTATAATAACGACTGATGTTGATTTTTTCAAAAATAAAATTCCGGGGGGAAAACTGGTTTTTCAGGATTATAACGCTGGATATAAATTCACACGACCTGCAGGAAATGTTTTTTTACAGCTCCAGCTCCTCGGAGATACCTTTCATGGCATCCAGTGATAATTCTATGAAGCTGTCAAGCTCAATTCCGGCATTTTCGCACTCCATGATTATTTCCCTGTTTACGGAACGGGCAAAGGCCGTCTCCTTCATCCTTTTTTTTACTGATTTAACCTTCACACTGGCAACTTTTTTGTCCGGATACACCAGAGCAGTGGCAGTGATGAGTCCCGTAATGGTTTCACCTGCGGCAAGAGCATGCTGAAACACGGTACTGCGGTGTTCACCTGGATGAGCAACTTCATTGTGGAGCCGAATCGCTTCAATTATCTCTGCGTCGATATCCTCTTTGCCCAGGATATTTACCGCTTCTTTCGTATGAACAGCAAGGTCCGCATTGGTTATCTCCACATCAACATCGTGGAGCAGCCCGGCAAGTCCCCAGCGGTCCTCGTCTTCTCCCAGTTTCCGGGCGACAGCTCGCATCACTGCTTCTGATGCAAGGGAGTGTTTTTTCATATTCCCGTTTTTTACATGCATACTGAGGAGATTCAAGGCTTCTTCGCGTGTTATCATACCTGTTGCTGCCTCCGAAATTCCGTGTTCTGTGACGTGCAATAATCATCAGGGGGTTGATACCGCTCTCTCAGTGAAGTGTCTCTTCACGGTCAGGGAAATAGTTTTTTCTGGCCCACTCGAGATCTTTCTTCTCTTCGGCGGTGAGGGAGCTCATTCCGTATTTTGCTATCTTTTCAAGAAGGGAATCTATTATCTTCTTCGCCTCTATGCGCCGCTCAATTTCCTTCTGCTTTTTTTTCAGGCGCATGTCCCTGGTCACTTTATCGATAAATCCCGGGCGGGGACTCCGTGACGGCGTCACCTGTTTGTTCCTCAGATACAGCATGTACAGAAATCCTGAAATCAATCCCCCGAGATGTCCTATATGACTGATATTCCCTCCCCCTGCGGCGCTTCCAATGGTTCCAAAGAATTCAATCAGACCGAACCCGATCACAAGGTATTTCATTTTAACCGGGAACACAAAATACAGCAATACCTGCCGGTTCGGCCATGTCATTCCATAGGCAAGAAGGATTGCATAGACCGCACCCGAAGCACCAAGGGTAACGGGACTCACGCCGCTTTTCACATACATGAAATAATTCATCAACGCGATACACACACCGGCGCCGACACCTGACACAAGATAATACCGCAGGAACGCCGCGCTCCCCCACTCATTTTCAAGATCACCGGAAAACATCCATAGCGCGAAGAGGTTGAAGAAAATGTGCATAAAGCCGCCATGGAGAAACATGTAGGTGAAAACCTGCCACAGCTTAAACTCATTCAGAAAACCGTCATGACTGAGTCCGAAATTATGTTCAATCAGGTTGGGATAAAAAAGCGACACGAAAAGCTGGAGCAGAAACACCGCACCGTTGATTATCATCAATTTCTTCACAATAGGAGTGAGAGGTCCGCCAAAGCGCATATTCTGTCTGAGCATAGTAAAAAACCTTTTTTTGCGTTATTCTGTTTCCTGCCTGATCCGGTTAAACTCAACATCGTTTTCGAGTAAAACCTGAAATAGCTGCGGATCAAAACGGTATGATTCTTTTTTCATTATTTCAATTGTTTTTTCATGTGAATACGCTTCTTTATACGGGCGATTTGTTGTCAGCGCATCATAGACATCACCGACAGCCACAATTCTCGCCGAGAGGGGGATTTCCTCGCCCTTCAGTCCCTTCGGATATCCGAAACCATCCCACCGCTCATGATGATACAGGGTAATATCCATTGCCATTTTAAGGAAAGAATCGCCCCCGAGATCCTTTGACGCGTCTTTGAGGGCTTCATAGCCGATAGTGGTATGGCTTTTAATAATATCAAATTCCGCCGCAGTAAGAGGACCGGGCTTCAGAAGAATACTGTCCGGTATACCGACCTTGCCGATGTCATGGAGAATGGAAGAATCATA
Source organism: Spirochaetota bacterium (assembly GCA_029573825.1). Lineage (GTDB taxonomy): Bacteria > Spirochaetota > UBA4802 > UBA4802 > JAGODF01 > JAKQCH01. Next base: position 3,849 of record JAKQCH010000234.1, read on the forward strand.
AAGATCACGAAGATACTGGTTGCTGATTTCAAATTCACGCCCGGAATACTTCAATATCTGCGCGAGAAGAACGCTGTATTTCCGTATTCTTTCCAGGTGTTCACCGGTATCGGCATCCCTGGTCTCCGCGAGGCGGCTCAAGGCAAAAATCGTTGTCTTCTGGGTCTTCACCACTTCGAAGGAACGCACCTTCACAAGCTGCTCCAGCTGCTGGGTGTGCATTTCCAGCTCGGAGAGGAGTTCCCCCCGCTGAATGCTGAAGGATATCTGCCCGCTCAGTGATTTCAGAAAAAATATGTGAGGCTCCTTGAAGGCGTCAGGTTTCTCAGAGGCAAAAATGAAAAAACCTCTGGTTTTATTATTGATAATCAGGGGAAGCGTCATTGATGAACGCATACCTTCGTCAATCAGGAGCTTCGTGCCCACTGAATCAGGATGTTCCTGCAAATACTGCTGCAGGTCCTGAATTCTCAGCACCTCCTGTTTTACGGCTGCGGTAACAAGGCTGGGATCATCAAGAGGTATCTTCTCCCCGGCTCCCAGCAGAATGTACCTGTCAGATTCCACAAGCTTCGTGATTACCGTTTTCGAAGCTTCATCAGTCATCGCCAGGGCAAGACGATTAAAGGGGATCACTTTTTTAAGAATAACGCTCAGGGTCTTGAATATATCCTCCGTCTCCATTCCGCGGTTAAGCATGGAGATTACTTCATTGATCTGGGTAAGCTGCTCAATGTAATAATTGCGTTCATCGTTGAGCTTCTTGACGCTGATGGCCTTGTCGACTGAGTGCTGCAGTATCGCAAAATCCATGACAGGCTTCGTGATGAAATCGGAGGCACCTGTTTTCAGCGCATGGATTATATCTTCATCAGTGCTGTAGCCCGTAAGGACAAGCTTCGGAATATCAGGATACCTGTCAGCCATTATCTGCAGAAGCGCCCTTCCGTCAAGGTTCGGCATCTTAAGATCAGTTATTACCAGATCATAGGAATCCGTATCCAGCTTCTGCAGCGCTATATTGCCGTCAGGGGCCTCATGTACGCAGTAACCCACGTCCTCAAGATAACTGACCAGCACATTACGTACCCCCGGCTCATCATCAACGAGTAGGATTTTAACTTTTTCATTCATTTCTGCTGTTATCACCAAGAAATATTAACTTAAATTTCCCCTGTGCCGTGAACTGCCTGTCAGAGTGTCTGCATATATAAGACTATCGTACTTTTATAATCTCTCAAATTATTTTACTCTCATACGGCATTGCTGTCGACTCCTTTTTACCACTACCATATCGCCCGGCGTAAAACCTAAAGAAACTCCTTTATACAGAACTCATGTATTTTTTCACCGATCCGCAGGCCGGCATCAATAAACTCCGGACCGTAATGCCTTCCGGTTTCAGTTCGGAATGAACTCTTTATACGGATAATTCCGTCAATCCCGCGGTCATAATTTTTGATAATCGTCTGAATTGACAGGCCCATACTTTCCGCCATATTCCAGATGGTATCCGTGAAATTGTC
>JAKQCH010000247.1 GCA_029573825.1 Spirochaetota bacterium
TGAGATATTCCCTGCGAAGGGTTATGCCTTCCTGAAAGAATATTTTTTCCTGAATGGAGAGTATGCCCTCCATTACATCCACAAGCCGGCAGTATTCCCTGTTCTCAATTTCCTGCCTGCTGAACATGCTTATTTTTCTTATAATTCCGGCTCCCTGCTCAGTCAGCCCGTCGATAATTTTCAATGTGTCACGCATTTTTTCCTGTTCCTGTTCCGTGGAGAGAGAGTACTGGATATAGCCGCGGATAGAGGTTATTATGTTGTTAAACTCATGCGATATGCCGGACACAAGTTCCCCGATTGCCGAGAGCCGTTCATATTGGACAATGTTCTGCCAGAGCTTTTTGGTTTCAGTGATGTCACGGACGATGACCTGAAAAAAAACCTCATTGTCCATCGTGAAACACGAAAAGGTGAGTTCAAGGTCCACGATGCCGTTGTCCGTACGCATACCCAGGACTTCAACTGTTTTCGGCATAAATTCGCTTCCCGTCTGAAGAATGTTCTCCACAACGGTGATATCATCGGTCGCGATAAGGTCATGCAGGCTGATATCATGAATGTCCTTCTCCCTGTCAAGGGCGAAGATTTTCATGAACCGCTGATTCGCATAGACAATGGCACCGTTTTTTATGAGGCAGATTCCCTCTGATGAGTTTTCAACAAGGAGGCGGTATTTAATTTCTGATTCCGCAAGAAGCCCCTCTGTCCTGCGCTGCCGGGTTATGTTGACCCCGACAAGAAGCACAACGTCAGTATCATACAGGGACATCTTTTTCGCGGTGACGGACAGGTGGTAGGAACCGTTATCATGGAGTATGGCAAGTTCCGTTGTGCAGACATCATTGCTATGGTGAAGATCGCTGTACAGCGATTCCACAGGGCCGGAGTGTGCCGCGAAGTCCCGAATGTTTTTTCCGTAGACCTCCTCAACATTGATGGAATACTTTTTCAGGTTTATTTCCTTCATGTTGAAGAAAATAATGCGTCCTGTCATATCGGTGACGCAGATCAGGACCGGGGATGTGTTGACCATCGCGTTGCAGATAGTGTTATGGCTGAAGAGGAGAGAAAGGTTGCCCCGCAGATAGTTGTCTACCAGGACAAGGAGTTCCCGGTAGAGGTTTTCAAAAAGGTCGCGGCGGTGATGATTCCGGGGAGTAAAATACGTGAAGGTCTTTCCTGAAAAAAGGTCAATAATACCCTCGATGCCGCATTGTGTCACCAGTTCAATAATATGTCCTGGAAGAAAAAGGTCTGTGGCAATAATAATTCGGGGAATTCCATTCCCTTCAATTTTCAGCATCTCAATGAGCTGTACCGTCTGCGGAATGGAGTCAATGCTCACCGGGAAAACAAGAGCCGCTCCGGTGTGTTCCTTTATTTTCTGAAGCGAGGTAATTTCCCGGAGGGCGATATCCTGGGATTTCAGATAATCCACCATGGGACCCTGAAGTCTGCTCCCGGCATTGAAATACAGTAACAGGTCGATCTTGTTGCTGCGGAGATATATTTTCATGCGATATCAGGTGTGCGGCGTATTGAAAATTTTATCGGGATTGAGAATATTTTCCGGATCAAAGGCATGTTTGATGCGCCGGTACAGCTCAATTTT
>JAKQCH010000270.1 GCA_029573825.1 Spirochaetota bacterium
ACTGCAGAAATAAACTTAATAATTTTTTCTTCCTGGTCCTCGTAGAATTTTACATTCTGCAGCTTCTGGTCGATAAACCGGCGCCGTCGCTGTATATTGATAATCGTCCCGGGGAAAACGACATCCGATATCACGATTACCGGGTCTCGTTCCAGCTTATTCTTTTCTTCGACCTCTTTGTACTTCTCGGTAAGCACCTTCAGCTCTTTGTTGTTTTCCGAAAGGTCTTTGAGGAGAAGGAGACAATTTTTCTTTTTAACATTCGGCAGCCTGGATACAAATTCCTTGGGGTTCGTGAAAAGCTCTTCACCAAAACTTGTCCGGATTTTCCGGATTGTCTCGTCCACTATTTCCCGGATTACTTTCATTTCCTTTTTTATTTCAGATATCTCTCTTTCAATGAAAAGGCTTTTCCCCACGGTCAATGTGGTGGAGTTTTCCTGCGCGCTCCCCACAACATTCACAATGATTTCATGACGTGCAGTCACTTCACCGCCAATAATTTTTCCATGCTTCGCGGTGACCGATATCTTATCATTTGAAAAAACACGGCTGTTAATGATAGAATCTTCAACCTCGATCTCACCCACCGCCTCCACAACGGAATTCAATATATAGTGCGCCTTTACCGTGCCCCCGGAAATGACCTTCACCGAGCCTTTCCCGGTAATACCGGTTTTCACGAGGATATCCCCCGTTGCTTCGAGATATGCATCGTCAACAATATTTTCAACAACAATATTTCCATGTGCTTTCACAGAGAAACCAGGCATTACCGATCCGAGAATCTGGACAGAACCGTTAAAGTCAATATTCCCCGATTCGTAATCCACATTTCCCTTGATAATGGCATAGGGCAGTATTGCAACACGTTTATTATCAACACTGAGACAGCCGTCAATACCGGAAAGAAAAATATTTTCATCATCAAGGGACTGAACAATATTGTCCCCCTTAATATAACCTTCTCTTTTTTCCACAACAGCGGAAATAGTTTCCCCATAAATATCGAATCCGTCAACCGCCTTTTCCGCGGGGATACGCCGAAGGATTTCCTGACTTTTGACAACCTCGATAATGGAACCCACTTCCCGGAAATCCATCCGGCCGTCATACATTATCTTGCCTGCTTTTTTATCAAGATTGATGAGCGGTACAAAGTATTCATTCCATCCGTTTTCCGCTTCCTTGCCTTTCGCGACTTCGATTCTGGACACCTTCGGTTTATTAACATCAACATTCTGCAGAGCCGCGTCAATCTTCGCCTTGTCGAGGATAGCAAGAACTGCCCTCTTCTGCAGAATTTTTTCTATATCAATATATTCAGGGACCTTCATGAACTTGGTCGGGAACACTACATAATAGGCAGTAACTTTATCACGGGAAATCTGTAATGGCGGGACAATCCTGATATTGGACTTGGCGGGATCGAAAATAACAAAACCCGGCTCAGTTGCCCGATAGCAGCTGGAAAACTGATCAAAATACACACCATCGCCATGTTTAACAGCAGTGTATTTTTCAATATTATAATACGCATAATCTTTGTCCACATGCGACTGCACGTCTTCATCAGTATCGGCATTAACCACACGTGCCAATATCTCATCCCGGGATACAAAGTTGTATGGCGATGACAGCGTTACAAATTTCTCACCCTTATCATCAGTTTTCTCAATGAAAATCCTTGTTACTTTATGATCAAAATAATAAATAATATATTTCATTTATAATATCACTAACAAGTAGTATTGCTCTATTCCTGTACGTTCATTTTTTTCATCATACAACATAGAAATATTACTACCTGAAAAATTTAAATGTGTCAAGCTCAATTGCTGTATTCCTTAACATTATCTTCATCCGGAACGTATAAAAAAATACACTTATTATATAATATCGAAGTTTTTGTACAAAAAAAACACTAAAAAACACTCACATTTACCTGAACAGAAATTATAGTTCGAAGAATAGTAAAATCCCCACTTCCGCAGACAGAGTTTTACCGTATTAATGAGCGAAGGCGATACAACAACCGGGAGGAAAATAAAATGGAAGGAAGCCAAACCAGCAGGCAGGAATTCCTCTGCCATTCAGCGTGTAAGACCTTTCACAGAGCACGAAGGCCGGTATGCATAACGATGCTATTTAAAAATGGTCCGTTCAACGAAACGATTATACACCTGAATATTTACCGCGCCAAACCATTCAGACCATTTTGAACGAAAAAAATCATCACGGTCAAATTTCGGATCCGCGTCAAGGTGCAGCTTTTTGATCATTTCATTCAGCCTGTTGTTATTATTGTCAACTTCGGTATAATACCGTCTGGAGACAACCTTCCGCATATCTTCATAAGGGCTGATACTGTCAAAAGGAAGGTCAAAGACATTGATATTATTTTCAAACCACATAAGAACATTCTCTTTAATAAACTCCTGCGGCAGATATCGGCTGACCCGGTTTCCGGAGAGGTACTTGAAACAGTAGCCTGTTTTTAAATTCAAAAAGTCATTATAGAGAATACGGAACACCGTAAAGGGACCACAGTGATAAATAAACAGGTTGCGGTCATCAGAAAAACCGAAAAACTCCGCCACGTCGCTGGTTTTGAGCGATATCTGTTTTGCCAGAAAATTTGAATAATCCTGCCGGATGTTTTGACTGCTGTCCCGGAGAAAGCGCAGCATACCTCTTTTAATTTCCCCCTGAACAGCATCTTCATTGTTCGGCTGTTCAATGAAGAAAAAAGATTGCAGGATATCCTGCTTTTCAACCTGAAGCTTTGCATAGTCAAGGGGAACGACATAGGGCTCTTTTGTGTTCCAGGTCCTGGTGCCTTTTACGGTAAAGTTCACATCATTAACAGCAGAGGGTTGGACAACTTCACTATGCCGTAGAGATTTATCAGGAAAACTGCTTCTGACAATTTCCTCTTTACCGGAAGTTTCCGGCAGGGGAATATCCTGCCGACTGTATGGTTCGCTCTCTTCGGTAATGTGCGTATCATCATCCCGCATTTCATCCCGCGAGGATAAATCAAGGTATGACTCAGTTTGTTGCGGTTCTTCCCGTTTTTTCCCAAATAGTGAACTGTAATTATACATTACATCTTCACGATACACTGTTTTGCCGCTAATTTCTCTTTCCAGAACATCGAAATTATCACGGTGCAACCCGACTACTGAAGCAAGAAAGTGGAGAAACTTCACTGTTTTTTCACAGAAAGCCTGCGCGGAAACTGCAATTGAATACAGGCTCTGGTACAACAGTTTTCCATCTGAAGCAAAATTCAGCACACCCACGGTTTTTGACAATTCGAACCACTCTTTATTTGCAAGGCTGTTGAATTCACGGAGCAGAAGGAAGGTTTCGACAATAAAGATAAAGTCGATCCTGTTTTCATCTTCAAACCCTTCAAAGAATATTGAAAAATCTTTTTTAGCTTTCTTCTGGAGGGTATCATTATTCAGTTTAACGGTATACGCATTGATATACTTTTCAATATTTTCGATATAGCGGATAAACGTGTAATTATACTTTTTCAGAATTGCATCAACCTCAGAAGAAATACCGGTATCAGAAAGGGCCTTCCGGAAATCTGATGCAAAACTGTCATGCTCTCTGATGGCGCTCATCGCACCCTTATCAAAGAAAAGAATATCATCAGTGACGGGCATACGTTCGGCAGGACCTGAAAAAGGAGCCGGCGAATCTGAGTCTCCGCTACCATATTCTCCGGTGCGGTCCCCCCTGCGGGCAAACTTCTGCTTTTCCCGCAGAGACTCCACACGGGAACTGTCGTACTCGGTTTTCCCTTCAATGTCCGTCAGCAGTTTGTCGAGGTCCTTATCCATTATCCCTGTACCCGGCCAGCATCCACCTTCTGGCTGCTGTTTTCCTCCCCGAAGAATACATTAAGAGACTACGCCTCATCTGTTATATCGATATGGCTGTCATTGTCATTCCCGTTTTGAAGCGGCGGCAGCGTTTCTCCTCTCATGATCACGTCAATTTCCTTTCCATCCAGAGATTCCCGTTCCATAAGATTTTTCGCTATTGCCTCGAACTTGTCTCTGTTTTCCAGAATCAGCGCCCGTGCCTTCTTTTCACTTGCAAGAATTATATCCTTTACTTCGGCATCTATCATCTCAGCGGTGGCTTCGCTGTAATCCCGGTGCTGAGAAATTTCCCTGCCGAGAAAAATCTGTTCGTTTTTCTTGCCGAAGGTAAGGGGGCCAAGTTTTTCGCTCATGCCCCACTCGCATACCATTCTCCGCGCGATATCCGTGGCACGCTCAATATCATTGCTTGAACCTGTAGAGGTATCATTGAACATGATGCTCTCGGCGACAAATCCTCCATAGAGATGGATAATCTGGTTAAGCCAGTAATTCTTCGGATGAATATGCTTCTCCTCTTTCGGGAGGGTCATAGTTATTCCAAGGGCCCTGCCACGGGGAATGACCGTTACTTTGTGAATGGGATCATTACCGGAAAGAAGACCAAGCAGCGCATGTCCCGCCTCATGATAGGCTATAACTTTCTTTTCGTCTTCGGAGATGATCATGGAGCGCCTTTCAGGACCCATGAGCACCTTGTCCTTGGCGTCCTCCATATCCGACATAGTGACACGCTTTTTATTACGCCGCGCCGCAAGAAGCGCCGCTTCATTCACCAGGTTTGCGAGATCAGCTCCGGTAAATCCCGGGGTCCCTCTCGCGATCACCTTGAGCTCCACTTCGCGGGAAAGGGGTACCTTTTTGGAATGGACAGCAAGAATTTTCTCCCGTCCCTTAATGTCCGGCACGTCGACAATCACCTGCCGGTCAAAACGTCCCGGCCGCAGCAGGGCCGGGTCAAGCACATCGGGCCTGTTTGTGGCGGCCACGATGATGACCCCTTCATTCATTTCGAAGCCGTCCATTTCAACGAGGAGCTGGTTCAGTGTCTGCTCACGTTCGTCGTGGCCTCCGCCAAGCCCTGCACCCCGGAGGCGTCCCACGGCGTCAATTTCATCAATAAATATAATGCAGGGCGCCGTTTTCTTCCCCTGCTCAAAAAGGTCACGCACCCGTGAAGCGCCGACCCCCACAAACATTTCAACAAAATCCGAACCGCTGATCGAGAAAAACGGGACACCCGCCTCCCCGGCTATCGCCCGTGCGAGAAGGGTCTTTCCTGTTCCCGGAGGGCCCATGAGGAGAACACCTTTCGGAATTTTCGCCCCGATATTGATAAACTTTTTCGGGTCCTTGAGAAAATCAATAATCTCCTGAAGCTCGTCTTTCGCCTCGTTTACCCCGGC
>JAKQCH010000280.1 GCA_029573825.1 Spirochaetota bacterium
GATTCCTTAATTCGGGCAATCCACTGCCGCGGGAGCTGGTCTGCGCCGCGGTCATAGAACATGGGGATGACCTCCTGTTCCAGAATATTATACAATGAATGGCTTTCCACCTCGTCCTGATAGTTCAGGTCATCATATTCCTCGCCGCGGCCGATGCCCCAGCCGTTTTTGGTATTATAGGCCTCTGCCCACCAGCCGTCAATAACGCTTATGTTCAGCCCGCCGTTAGGAACAACCTTCATGCCGCTGGTTCCCGATGCCTCCTTGGGGCGGATTGGCGTATTGAGCCAGACATCAACACCCTGCACGAGATACCGGGCGATGTTGATATCGTAATCTTCAAGAAACACTATCCTGCCCCTGAAGCGTTCATCACGCACCATGTGTATGATTTGCTTGATGAGCTCTTTGCCCATGTTGTCCCGGGGATGCGCTTTCCCGGCAAAGATAATCTGAATATGGCGGTCCTTGTTCAGGAGGAGCTTCTGGAAACGGTCCATGTTGCGCAGAATAAGTGTCGCCCGTTTGTAGGTCGCAAACCGCCGGGCGAATCCGATTGTAAGGGCTTCAGGATCAAGAACGTATTCAGCGCGCTCAACCTCGCTTGAGGGGGCGCTGCGGGCGATCATCTGTTCCTTCAGACTTCTCCGGGCAAAGGCCACAAGGCGTTCCCTGAGGCGTTCGCGGCATTTCCACAGTTCAGAGTCCGGTACCTGGTCAACGCTGTTCCATACTTCCTTGTCCACGGGGTTGTCAATCCACCGCGGCCCGAGATACCGGTTTAAGAGCCGCATCATTTCATCAGATGTCCAGGAGAGGGTCTGGATGCCGTTGGTAATATGCGTGATCGGCACTTCGTGAATGGGAACGGATGGCCAGATGTTTTTCCACATGTTCCGTGACACCACACCATGGAGACGGGAAACGCCGTTGCAGTGAGCAGCTGATTTTATAGCGAGAACTGTCATGCAGAAGGTTTCATCCTTGTCAAAGGGATTCTCTCTTCCAAGGGCAATAAACTCCTCCCGTTTAATTCCCAGTTTTTCGTAATAATGGGAAAGATATGCATCAATGAGATCCGGATCAAAGCGGTCGTTCCCCGCGGGGACAGGGGTATGCGTGGTGAATACATTGTTCGCCATGATGAATTCAAGGGCTTCCCGGAAGGAAAGCCTGTGTTCAGTCATGGCATTGTATATTCGCTCGATCGCCAGGAATGCTGAATGGCCCTCATTCATGTGAAAGACGGTGATATCAAGGCCCATCGCCTTCAGTGCGCGGACACCGCCTATTCCAAGGATCATTTCCTGTTTTATCCGCATCTCGATATCGCCCCCATAAAGCTGGTCAGTGATGGTTTTATCTTCAATGCTGTTCAGGTCAATATTCGTGTCGAGAAGGAATAGCCTGACCCTCCCTATTACGCATTCCCATATCTGCGCATGAATGTCCCGCCCGGGGAATTCCACAGAAATAAGGACCGGTTCACCATTGCCGTTTTTTACCAGGCTTACCGGAATATTGTGAAAGTCTGTTGCCGGGAGGACTTCCTGCTGCCAGCCGTCAATATTGAGGTATTGGTGAAAATAGCCAAGGCGGTACATCAGGCCCACGCCATAAAGGGGCAGACCGAGTTCGCTTGCGGATTTTAAATGGTCTCCCGCGAGCACTCCGAGGCCCCCGGAATAAACCGGAAGAGCTTCATGAATGCCGAACTCCGCAGAGAAATACGCGATACCGGCATCCTTATAGTCGCTGTATTCCTCCTCGAACCATGATTTTTTGGTGAGGTGCCAGTCAAGTTCCTCTTCAACACGTTTCATGTGGGCGAGAAAACTTTCTGATTCAGCTGCCTCTTCAAGGCGCTTCTGCTGTATCGCTCCAAGAAATTCCACCGGGTTGTGGTCAACATCTCTCCAGAGATCGATGTCAAGCCTCCTGAAAAGCTCAATAGCTTCAAAGTTCCAGACCCACCACATGTTTTTTGCTATTCTCATCAGGGGGGACAATTTTTCTGGAAGGGACGGGACGACGCTGAATCGACGAATTGTTGCCATAGTTGTTCCTCGGATATTTTCTGTTAAGATTCCCCGCTAAAAACTGCATACACTCATTATGCCATGGGGTTACGGGCACAGGGGATGCCGGTTTTCGGCAATCCTGCTGATACTATTCATTTATACAATATTGTCAACAAATAAGCGGGCCGGCCGTGCAGCCCGGCAGTGCGCCGCATCATAAGGAAAAAAGCTTCAGGTCGTTGACCATGACACCATTTGCCAGTCCGGATTCCATAATCCTTTTTACCGTTTCACGGTTGCGGGCAACCCAGGGATACACACGGTAGCCTGATTCCTGTGCCCAGCGCGCCTGATCCGTATCAAATGCGTCAATTGACGGGTGAAGCGAGTATATGTCCAGCGCCTTCACTTCCTCCTGAAAGGTTACCCACACGGAATCATATAACATTCCTATTTTTATCCCGGGCTCAATTTTTTTTAATGTCAGGAGAGAGAAGTGGTCAAAAGAAGAGACAACGCTTTCAGAAATAAAATCTTTTTCAATGAGCAGCGATGCTAACGCATCTTCAATACCCTTATATCGGTGGGGGCAGTTTTTTATTTCAATATTCAGCTGTAGTTTCCCCTTCACGAGATCAATTACTTCAGCAAGGGTAGGTATTGGAACAAAAGAATCACCGGCGGTCTTTTTAAAGTCAAAATCAAACTGGCGTAATTCCTTCAGGGTGAATTGTGCCACATCCCCCTTTCCGTTTGAGGTCCGTTCAATATCATTATCATGAATGACAACCAGCACTCCGTCCCGTGTCAGATGAACGTCCAGCTCAATCATGTCGGCTCCATGTTCAATTGCTTTTTGAAATGCGGGGAGAGTGTTTTCTGAATACAGCTCGGAGTATCCCCGGTGGGCGATTTTCAAAAATTTTCTGTCCATTAACTGGTCCTGTTCGCTGGTATTATTAATGCGGCACATAGTTCTTATGCAAGAAGATACGACACAAGTCAAAGACGGGCAATAAAATTTTTGTATATATTCGGAATTTATACATACAGGCATTCGGATGAGAACGAAAGCGGAATTTCCATCAGATATCTTTTGTACTATAGGGATACCTGATGGAATTATTGTGATCAGCTCTTTTTTTTGTAATTATTTTTGATATATCTCTCAAGATATCCATCGGGATCATTTACAGCTTCTTCGGTAATCCTGAAACTTTCAAGTCCCATGAGTTTGATTCCATGGTGATAGTCATGGAACATCTCCTCACAGAGACCCTTGATGCTGGTACGATGTTCAAGGGCCCGATTCTGGATAATGTCCAGTGCGCTCTGGTCAAATTCAAGAAAAATCCCGTGAACAAGCAAAAAGTTCTTCTGAAAGCTTTTAATACTGTCAGTGAGAAGCAGTTTCTTAAGAACTGCGTCAGGACTATCAATAAGCTCCCTGTTTACCTCAAGTTTTTTTATCTCCGTTGAGGGAAGGGTCTTCTCGAATTTAATAAGAGTTTTTTCAAAAACGCTGAGCAGTCCCCGGGCTCCGGTTTTTTCAGCGTGTGCTTTTTCCGCAAGTATCCTCAGCGCCTCATCGGTAAAAGAAAGGTCAATATCATACGCGCGAAAATCGAGCTTCTTTCCCATGACCACCGAGCTGAATTTGTTTTTGAGAATTTTATACAGTCCTTCAACATCAAGTTCATTAAGCACCACATACACCGGCAGACGTCCCACAAACTCGGACTCAAATCCATAGTTCATCAGGTCCTCTGTTTTTGCTTTTTTTAGAAGGTCCTGCATATCTGCAGCCACAGAGGCGGTTTTCTCAAATCCGATTGACTGCATGTTCAGCCTTTTTTTGATAATATCATTCAATCCGCCGAAGGCGCCGGATACAATGAAAAGTATATTCCGTGTATTGATTTTCTGCCGTTTGACTTTCCCTGTGCGCTGGGCCTCCATTGCCGCTTCGACCTGTGATGCCAGATCATGGGGTGTTTTCAGATCAACTTCTGCCTCCTCCATGAGTTTCAGAAGGTTTCTCTGAACGCCTGAACGTGAGACATCAGGTCCATTGAGCTGTCCGGAAGCGGCGATTTTGTCAATTTCATCAAGATAGATTATTCCATATTCGGCTTTTGCGATATCACCATCAGCTTCATGAACGAGGTCCCTCACGAGGTCTTCGACATCACCTCCCACGTAGCCTGTTTCACTGAATTTTGTCGCATCAGCCTTAATGAATGGTACGCCGATTTTCTTCGCAATAAGCTTCACGATATATGTTTTTCCGACTCCCGTCGGGCCTATGAGGAGGATATTGCTCTTGATGTTTCCAATTATACGCTCTTCTTCGGTGAGCCTGGTTTCAATTTTCATCCGGTTGAAGTGTGTACAGACCTTGGTTGCGATGACCTCAATCGCATCCGACTGACCAATAACATACTTGTTGAGGTAGCTTTCAAGCTCCTCTGGTTTTATGTTAAAATTCATTTCCGAACGCTCTCCATGTACGCCGCTCTTAGAGCCCATAGTCTCGGCATCCTGTTTAAGGCCTTCGGAGAATTCATTTTTCAGTATTTCTTCAAAATCCTTGCTCGGATCGTAAGCTGAATTTGCCATTATGTATAAACCTCTCTGATTATCTGCTTATAGTGTATGAACTACAACTGCCGGAAAATGTTACATGCTGTCAGAATCCTATCACGTACTATTAATAGCATACTATATATTTCAATTATTTAAAATTATTTTTTAATTATGTAATATATTAGGGTGCTTATCAAAATTAAAAATACAGATCGTGGTTGCGTCTTCACGGCTTTTAGTGGTGTGGATTCAAGCCTCCACATGCATACAATTCATTTTTTGTGACTTTTCGCTATCATCTAACTATTAAAAAATTATGGTTGTCTCAATACCACCAACTTTTGCCGGTAACCCCCTGACGATTGAAAATCATAAGCAATGCGCATATACACTTTTTTAATTCAACACGCATGATTGTTGCGGGTGAAAAAATATTTGACACTAACGGGTACGCCTGTATACTATATAATAGTTTAGTATAAGTGGAGGGCGGTGGTCATGCATAATGAAAAAAATAAACCTTTACAGATATGGACTATCGGGAAAAAGTGTCCGGAATGCGGGAGCGTATTGATCCCTGAGGGGGGATGTTTTTTCTGTCCTCTCTGTGGATTTTCCTTGTGTAAAGTGTAAAAAATGATATTATAATTTGCTTGACAAAAACCTTTAATTATTCTGAAATTGTTCCGAAAATAAAGAATGTGCTATCGATAGATATATTTTAAAGCATTTGATGCGTTCCTTCAGTGGTAGAAATTTAATCAACAGGATATGGCGGAATGAGAAAAATACTTACCGGTGTCTTAATATTTACATTAACGCTATGTCTTCCTCTGTTCGCAGAGGTGACGGTTTTACTGGATAACGAGCATATTCAGGAATACAGGGGAAAAGTCGGCAAATGGATGAGATTTGCCACGAAAAACCAGTTCGATGCGGAAATTGCCCGAATTTCCACCACCCTTCCTGAAGTATTGCGGGTGAACGGAACAGATAATATCCGTGGATTAATTGGTTCGTATTCTTTTATCCCCTACTCCGAGAAATATTGTAAAGACCTGGAAGCAGGGGGCATTAAACGGGAAGCGATTACCTGCAAGGAGGACCAGTTTATCTGGCCGGTCAAGAATGTTGCGCTGCTCACATCGGTGTTTGGCATACGTTGGGGGAAGCTGCATGAAGGTCTTGATATGCCGTCTCCCCGGGGAACCATCGTTCTGGCTGTAAAAAGCGGGAAGGTTGTTTCAGTCGGATATGCAGGGGGCTACGGCAAGGAAATCCGGATTGAGCACAGGAATAACTTTATTACCCGTTATGCTCATAACTCAGTAAACTATGTGAAAGAGGGTGATTTTGTTAAGCAGGGACAGGTTATCGGACTTGTCGGAAGCAGCGGTAATTCCACCGGCTCCCACCTGCATTTTGAAATAAGGTCAAACGGCATCCCCCTTGACCCCCTTGATCTCCTTCCTGAAAATGAACTGCTCCATGTCAAGAAAAGCAGACTGAAGAACTGGAAATAATGTTTTCTAACCAGAAATAGTTCCTGATAAAAAATGAATTAATAAAAAAGGAGGGTTGCTTATCACAGGCAACCCTCCTTTTTTATTAATAGTACAAACAATATATTCGAGTGAAAATTAGTCTGTCTGAGGGACCAGATCGGAAACCCAGCGGTTTATTATGGACTTGTCATCCCAGTTTGTGCTTACAACATTCTTTTTCGGACTGAACTCTTTGGACATGCTTTTTTTAAGAGTTGTCTGCTCCTCTTCTGTGCCGAAATAGGCATCTTTCGTGAGGTTTCCTATTAACTTCTGAATTTCAGGGTCCTTATTCTGATATATGAAAATAATATTCGGACCGGATTTAAATCCCCAGTGAAATCCGTCGTTTATGTTAACTGTTAACGTTTCAGTTATACCATCACCATCGGCATCTTCCGCGTAATATATTTTTTCGTCACGGCTGCGGGCGGATACAGTAATTGCAAATTTTGTTTCATCCACAGCCCCTCCCAGCTTGGTGAGCCGTGGAAGCGGTGTACGTGTTACGATAATATTGGAGTCCGCGCGCCCTATCATCAGGTTCCGGAAGAGGGTAATATGCTTTGTGAGAAATTCATCACGGACATTGGTATAGAATTTCCCGAAGTTCTGCGTTACGAAATCTTCATTTACCTTTTTCATGACTTCAATTCTTCTGTCGGTAATTCTGATAAAATCAGGTTTTCCGTTAATTTCATTAAGGCTGAGGTTCCCTGTCAATTGATCCTGAATTTCCATCAGCAGCCGTTTTGTCTCCAGTTCTGCCGGATTGTCATATCCGTCTTTTATAAGGTACATTTTACCGTCACGGATAATGAGCAGAGACGCAAAGGCGGCGTCCACTCTGGGCGAAGCGAGGGCCTGCTTTTCATTCAGCTGTATCTGCTGATACGCAACCCTGTCCTCGGTATAACGTGATACGTTCTCAAGGCTGATGAGCTGGAAGTCAAAATCCTTTGATATAACCATTGCCGAAGAAAGCAGCAGAATGCCGATAACGGCAACAAAAATATATTTCCCTTTCATGAAACTACCTCCCTGTTGATTGTGCAGATTGACAAATCCTTTTCATAATTATTGATAACTGCTCAGCTATAAATTATGCTCACTATATAATAATCAGAATATAATATCCTCATAACGGAGAAACCAGTGTCCTGAGTTAAAAATCATTTCATACGTTCCGGAACCTGAATGCAGGGGATTCTGCTGAACATGCAACAGATACACTACCTCCACTATCTATTATCTGCATTTCGGAGCTTAAACTTTAGATCATTATTATGATATTTTTTAATAAAATTTGTCAAATATTTTATTATTTGAAATAATCATTCACTCTTCAATGGGACCAGTTTTAATATATTTTTTGTATCCCTGATAAAATCGGTGTAGAATTAAAGTGGGGAGCAGTGTACGGTGATGAAGCAGGGTGCTGACTGAATGATTTTTTAAAAAATGACGTATAATATAATTGTGTTATTTCAATTGTACATATAGGTATGGCTGGAATGAAAAGAACACACATGTGATGCTGCGATGATGTCTTTACAACGGCACGGATACGAAAAATCATCATATTTTACCGGAGAAAAGGGATTTCTCTTTTCCGGTTATGATATTAATAAAAATTCGATCCATACCGGATTTTCTATAAAACCGATTCATGCAGGTTGGCCCAATATCCCCCATGGCGGTATCGGCATGACTGCCGTAATTGAGCTGGTTTCCCATCTTCATAATGGTTTCCTCACATACCCTTTTTCGGCAAAATACCGTTTCGGCGGAGAAAAGCTTACAATCGGTGATGATGTCGATATATCTGTTGAACAGAACGGGTGTGAATTTCTCGGAAAAATGCTGAAATCAACGGGAGGGCATCCGTATATGACTGCAGCTGTTTCACTCGCCCCGGCATTAGAGAGGGCAGTGTGCTATGACGATATAGGGGCGCTTCTTTCTAAGGATGTGATTAATGAAAGTTCCTTCGTAATGCCCAATTTTTCCGGGAAAATAATTTTTTTGCCTGATGAGCAGTGTAAACACACTATCCGTGAATTTACTTTTGTCGAGGTCCCGGACCGCATCATGTATATGTTGAGCACGATTAAAAAAGGTGCCGCCGGAGCGATGAACAGGATTGCCGAGGACCAGGTACACCCCGGGGTCCTGATCACTGTACTTGATGAGACTCTCGGATGGGCCGGTTTTTTCTCAGCGTGGCAGGGGGGGGTAACTGTTGATCTTGCTGTCCATTTCCTTGAGCCCGTGCGGCCGGACGATACAATCTTTACCGTGGGATTCTGCCGGGACATGTATGGTTCATACGCCAGAAAAATTGTTCTCTGCGCCGGGGGAATCTTTTCCGGAACAAGGGAATCCCCGAAGCCCCTTGTCTATGCTGAAGGAAGGTGGCTTACAAGGCCTGATTATAAAGAAAAGATGCTGAAATTCCTGGGATCCTATTTGCCCTGATCATCCTGCTTCTTCCGCTGTTTTTTCCACTTTGCTTTGTCCAGCTTTGTCCAGCTTTCAACAACATGGTGTGAGAGTTCCCGTTCCTGGTCATTCCTCGATTTTGTTTTTTTTGATTTTGGTTTGTAATGACGCAGTTTGGAATTGTATTCCTCCAGTGATTTCTGTGTCAATGCATGTTCTGATTCGATGAAGGCGGATATATCGTCCTTATACTTTTTACCTGTCAGTAT